>JAFSHE010000003.1 GCA_017440445.1 Oscillospiraceae bacterium
GAACTTATCTATAATCAGGTTATGGGATTTCCCGTCCACCCTACCGCTGATCAGGTTTACACCGCACTAAAACAATACAACCCAAACCTCAGCATTGGGACAGTATACAGAAATATTAATAAATTAAGTGAAATGGGAATGCTTATCAAAATAAAGATTGCAGACGGAAGCGACCGTTTCGATGGACGCACAGACCTGCACTATCACATGGTGTGTGACAAATGCTCGCAGGTATATGATGTTGAACTATCAGAACTGGATAAGATACGCTCTGTCGTATCGGAAAAATATGGACACACACTGACCGGTGTTACCCTTAATCTTAATGGGGTATGCTGTGAATGTTCCAAATTAACATAATAAAGACCCCTTCGTACTGATCGAAGGGGTCTTATCTTTAAAGAAACTTAGCTATTGGAGGAGGTTGTACCGCCATTGGACTGCTTATAGGAATTGATCATATCCTTTACCATCTGGCCACCGATGGAACCAGCCTGCTTGGATGTGAGGTCACCGTTATAGCCGTTGTTGAGAGGAACACCTACCTCGCTTGCTGCCTGCATCTTGATGCTGTTGAGTGCTGATTTATTCTGCTTATTGGAAGCCATAATAATATTCTCCTTAATCTGAATCATATTAAACGTGACAGCGATATAAGCTGTACGTATTCTCTGCGAGGACTTTTGTTTCGTCCTTGCAGTAGTATTATTATCAGGCTTCGATAAAATATTAAAGGAAATTGTATGAAAAAATCAACCGCAGATATCTCTTACAAGCTTTTCTGCCCTAGCATAAACCTCTGAAGCATCTACTGTAAGGAACTTGCCGTTCTCATAAAGAATCTTTCCGTTTACAACGGTCATATACACATTCTGCTTGCTGCCCGAATAAACAAGGTTCTTAGGGATATTGTGTATCGGCTGCATATTAGGCTGATTTAGATCGATAACAGCGAAATCTGCACATTTGCCTTCTGCGAGAACATCACAATCTGTAAGTCCCATAGCAAGAGCGCCACCCTTTGTCGCCATTTCAAGAACATCAAACGCAGGGCATGCAGAAGCATCCATCTCCCTGACTTTCTGAAGCGCAGTAACAAGGAACATCTCACGGAACATATCAAGGCAGTTGTTGCTTGCCGCTCCGTCTGTACCTATTGCAAAAAGTGTCATGCCATGCTTTTTCATTTCGCATATCGGAGCAATTCCGCTGGCAAGCTTAAGATTGGATGAGGGATTTGTCACCATCCACAGACCCTTATCACGGAAGATTTCCATGTCCTTTTCATCAAACCATACACAGTGGAAACCGCCACCGCCGTACTCCAACATTCCAAGCTTGTCAAAAAGCTGCGTGGGAGTCATGCCGTAGCGCTCAATACAACCGTCCACCTCGGAACGTGTTTCGCTGTTATGTGTGTACATGGGTGCCTTGTACTTCTGAGAGAGTGCAGCCATACCCTCAAGTGTTTCACGCTTTGTGGTGTACTCAGCATGGAAGCCAAGCTGATAGGAGATAAGATCATTATAGCTGTTGAACTTGTTGTATTCCTCCTCAATCCCATCAACAGTGCCACCAAAATCATTGATAGAGCCGCAAAGGACAGTTCTGTATCCCATATCTACATTAGCTTTCGCATAGCTGTCAAGCTTGAAATACATATCAAAAGAGGATGTTATACCGCTGGTGAGGTACTCCATGTTACCAAGCTGTGTGAAAACATAAATAGCTTCTTCAGTAAGCTTTGCTTCATGCGGGAAAACCTGATTATAAAGCCACTCGTTAAGAGGAAGATCATCTGCAAAGGAACGCAGAAATGTCATAGCAGTATGAGTATGTGCATCCTTAAAACCAGGGATGATAAGCTTTCCAGAAAGATCAATCTCACGGTCAAAGCTCCCCTCCTCTGTTTTCGCTGCTCCGACGTAGGTGATCTTTCCTCCATCCGTATGAAGCTCGCCGTTGATGATCTTATCATCGGTCATTGTAAGTATTTTTGCATTGTAAAATCTGAGTTTCATCTTAATTCTCCTTTTTTGATCTTAGTATCGTTACAGCTGCATAATGCAGCACCTCAAATGTTGCAGGATACTGTTTCAGCATTTCGTAATGCTCTCTGTCAAAAGCAGCATAATCATCTGCGTTAAGGCTTGCGCCTACTCCTCGGCAGGCTTTCATACGTCCATGCCAGCTTTCACGGGTGAACGGTACACGAATATCCATCTGCTCCTGACATTCAATATCAAAGTTTGTCAGATATTCCTCAGGCGGGTCTATAAGCGACCTTGTAAAACCGCAGCCATTCCAAGTAGGATTATATTTCAGTACCATCTGCTCACTAGCCGATGCTATATCATCCTCATAGGGAAGCCAGTTCATCACTATAAAAGCAAGCCTGCCCAGCGGTTTCAGCTGCGAATACAGCGTCCTTGCAGCCCTTTTGTGGTCAAAATACCAATAGCATTGACATGCCGTTATCGTATCAAAGCTGTTATCGGGAAAAAGCTGTTCCTCAGCTCCGCCGACTTTGAAGTTGATATTAAACCCTTTTTCCCAAGAGATCCGCTCAGCCTGCGCTATCTGTTCGGGTGACAAATCCGTTCCTGTAAACCTTGCTCCCGTTTCATAAAGCGCTCTGGGGAGAACTCCCGTTCCTGTACCAATATCCAGCACATCCGTACCAATTTCAAATAGTCCCAGCGAACAAAGCTTACTGTAAAACTCCGCAGGATAGATATCTCTGTACTTTGCATAAACATCAGATGTTTTACCCCAATCAAAGGGGCGGCCGCCATCAAAACGCTCATCTCTTATCATATTACTTACTCCAGAAACAGCTTAGCAAGACTCTCGGTGTATGGATATCTTGCAATTCCACGCTCGGTAATTATTGCTGTAATAAGTTCTGCGTCTGTAACATCAAATGCAGGATTGAAACACTTTACATCAGGCTCTGCAACAGGATTTTCAAAGAACTTTGTCTTTATCTCCTCGCCGCTGCGCTCCTCGATAACGATGTCATCGCCTGATTTACAGTTGAAATCTATCGTTGACGACGGGCAGAAAACATAAAATGGTATTCCATGATATTTTGCATTTATCGCAACTGAGCGGGTTCCTATCTTATTTGCGGTGTCGCCGTTTGCTGCAACTCTGTCACAGCCGACAAAGCACGCATTGATCTTACCCTGCTTCATAAGCAAAGAAGCCGCATTATCACAGATAAGAGTAACATTTATTCCTGCATGGTTAAGCTCAAAAGAAGTAAGTCTTGCTCCCTGTAAGAGAGGTCTTGTCTCGTCAGTGTAGGCATGGAATTCATAGCCAAGCTCCTTACCGAGGAGCAGAGTTCCAAGACCTGTTCCGTACTCAGTGGCAGCAAGAGCTCCTGCGTTACAGTGAGTAAGTATGCCATCGCCGCTCTTTACAAGGGTAAGACCGTTCTCTGAAATACGACGACACATATCTCTATCCTCGCTATAAATAGCCATGCACTCAGCTTTTAACAGCGGAAGAAGCTCGGACCTGCTCATTCCCTCATGAGAACGAACTAGATCTAACATTCGGTTTATCGCAAAGCTGAGGTTTACAGCTGTGGGTCGCGAGGAATCGAGATACTCTCCCGCTCTTGTAAGATCAGAACGGAACTCTTTGTAACCCTCATGTGGTATCTGCTGTGCAAGGACATACATTCCAAAGCCCGCAGCAACTCCTATCGCAGGAGCACCACGAACACGAAGCTCAAAAATAGCCTCCCAAATATCCTCCGCCTTGGTGAGAGAAAGATACTTTATAGTATTAGGAAGCAGAGTCTGATCAATGATCTCCACTGCTTTTTCGTCCTCTGAAAGACGGACTGTGAATAGTTTTTCGTTCATATAAACTCCTAAAAGCATTGCGGCAAGAGTTCTCGCCGCAATATATCATCAATTAAAATATACAAGCTCGCTGTCTGCCTTTTCTGTGACAGATATCTCACGTGCAACAAGGACAGGACCTGTTCCCTTGTATGCAGACTGTTTCTCGGATATGATCTCTCCACAGACCTCTACCCACTCGCCATCGGCAAACTTCTTTTCCTCGGGGGTCTTTACAAGAATTCCCACAACTGCGATATCATCTGCACAGCAGGTCATGGCACGGCGGGAGATAACAAAATATCCCGCAGGCACATTGGATGCACGGTAAACTATTCCACGAACACGGACATTCTTCCCCTTATAACGTGGAGCGTTACTCATGATATCAACATACC
>JAFSHE010000021.1 GCA_017440445.1 Oscillospiraceae bacterium
CGCTCACGCTCCCAGTCGCAGGAGGAGCCGAGCTTCTTGAGCTGCTCAACGATACGTCCGCCGTAAACACGCTTCCACTCCCATGCTCTTTCAAGGAAGCCGTCACGTCCGATGTCGTCCTTGGTTACGCCGTCCTCTTTCATGGCGGTAACTATCTTCGCCTCGGTAGCAATAGAGGCATGGTCTGTGCCGGGCAGCCACAGTGCGGAATAGCCCTGCATCCTTCTCCAGCGGATAAGGATATCCTGAAGGGTGTTGTCCAGTGCGTGACCCATGTGCAGCTGTCCTGTGATATTGGGCGGGGGAATTACGATCGTATAGGGCTTTTTCTTGGGGTCTATCTCAGCGTGGAAGTAGCCCTTTTCCTCCCAGTTTTTATAAATTCGATCCTCAAACTCCTTAGGGGAGTAGGTCTTTGCCAGTTCTTTTCTCATTGGAATATATGTCCTTTCGTTTTGTGTGTGCAGGCTGTCGATAAGCCCACATCTGCTTCGTCACCCGCCCGCTCGACGTACACAAAGTACGCCTTCGGGGCGGCTTCCTCGCATCTGCAGACTTCTCGACACCCTTTTATTTCGTTATTTATGTAGGAGCGACCTGCGGCCGCCCGCATTATATATCATCCGTCTGACGGGCGACCACAGGTCGCCCCTACGGAATGATCTTTTATTTCGTTTTAAGCGAATTTACAAGCTCCTCATCGGGGGCTACGAACAGAGTTTTATTATTCGTGAAGATGACCATTCCCGGCTTTGCGCCTGCGGGCTTTTTCACGAATTTAACTGCGGTATAGTCAACGGGCACCTGCGAGGACTCCCGTCCCTTTGAGTGGAATGCCGCAAGCTGCGCTGCCTGAAACAGCGTCTGCTCGGGGACTTCCTGTCCCTCCGTCCGTATGATGACGTGAGAGCCTGCTATGCCCTGCGTATGCAGCCATATATCGGTCGCCTTTGCCGTTTTAAGGGTAAGACGGTCATTCTGTACATTGTTACGTCCCACAAGTATCTCAAACCCGTCCGCAGAGCGGAATTTAAGCGGCTCGGACTGCTTTTTCACCTTTTCGTCCGCCTTAACGCCGCCACGCAGATATCCCTGCTCACGCAGCTCCCTGCGTATCTCGGCAAGCTCCGCCTCGCCCTCGGTGCGGCTTACCGCATCGAAAACGCTGTCGATGTACACAAGCTCCTGCTCGCCCTTTGCGATAAGCTCGGTCAGCATCTTCTCGGCGGTGTCAAGCTTTCTGTATTCGTTATAATACTTCTGCGCATTCTGTGCGGGGGTGAGCCTTGCGTCAAGCTGTATCACCCGCATCTCGCCTGTGTAGAAGTCCTCCAGCTCCGCCTTTGTCTGACCCTTTTCAAGCCTGTATATATTCGCATTCAGAAGGTCGCCACAGACTCGGAATACCTCCCTTTCGCCGCACTCGGCAAGCTCCTTTTTCTGAAGCTCTATCCTGCGGGAAACACGCTCGTAGGAATTCATCAGCAGCTTTAGCAGGTCACGGGCACGCTGCTTTGTGCGCTCCGACCTGTCAGCAGCCGCAAAAAAGCTGTCCAGAAGTGCGTTTGCGTTGTCACAGTGGGAAACAAGCATCCCTGTGGAATACTGCTCGATATTGATAAAGCAGAAGTCCTTTTTCCTGCCCGAAAGCTCGGAAACGACAGTGAATTCAGCCTCGCCCTCAAGGGCTTTCTTAGCTCTGTTAAGTATAAAACTCAGCCTGTCCTTTGCGCTGTCGGAAAGCTCCGCACAGACTGCGTCCACATCCTTTGCGGCGTAGTATGCACACTCTCTCGTGAATATCGGTGAAACGCCCTCCAGCACCGAGGTAAGCTTTTTCGCAAGGCGCTCGGGGCTGCCCTCTATCGCTGAAAGCACATCCTCTGCGCTGCAATCAGGCAGGCAGAGCCTTTCCTCACGTGGGGGAGCCTCATACTCGATATTGGGAAGTATACGTCTTACCGAGGAGATGTCATCGGTGATGCGCTTAACACTGTCGATGACACGTCCGTCACGGACAAGTATTATATTGCTGTGACGACCCATTATCTCTGCGATAAGGGTATTCGTCACGATATCGCCTATTTCATTCGTACATTCGAAATCAAAGCAGATTATCCTCTCCAGTCCGTCCTGACGGATATCCATAAGACGGCCGCTGCCCAAGTGCTTTCTCAGCAGCATGCACAGCATGGGCGGCTGTGAGGGGTTTTCAAATGCCGCAGTGGTGATATTCACCCTCGCTGAAACGCTGTTTGCGGAAAGAATAAGCTTCTTCGCACCGTCACGGGGCGTCCTTAATGATATAACTATCTCCTCACGGGATGGCTGATATACCTTGTCCACACGGCTGCCTACAAGCGGCATAAGCTCGTTTCTGACGATATGCAGAAACGCTCCATCCAACGACACCGAAGCTCACTTCCTTTCCTTGAAATTTTTGTTTTATCGTATCAGATATAAGCACAAGGCTCGGTATCATGCTCTGCGGTGAATACGGTTATCTCCGCAAAACGTCTGCTAAGCAGTGCCGCAAGCCTGTGCGATGCACATTTCTCCGTGCCGAAATGACCTGCGTCAATAAGCACGAAATTCTGATTTATCGCATCTACCCATATATTATGCTTTATATCGCCTGTGATAAGTGCGTCACAGCCACGGTCTATGGCATGCCATATATTGCTGCCGCCTGCGCCCGAGCAGACCGCCACACGGCGTATCTCCCGGTCTATGGGAGTGTAGCGCACTCCGTCAAGGTCAAGTGCCTTTTTGCAATGCTCCGCAAGCGCCTTTGGCGTAAAGGCGAAATCAAGCTCGCACACCGAGCCGAAGCCGAGTCCGTTGGGATGCACAGGCTCAAGGTCGCCATCCACCGCCTCAAAGCCAAGCAGCTCTAAAAGTGCGTCGCCTACGCCGCCCTCTGCCATATCGAAGTTGGTGTGCATGGCAATTGCGCTGATATCATTATGTATCAGCCTGTAAACAGGGCTTTCGGGACGTATGCTCCTCAGCGGGTCGAATATCACAGGATGGTGAGATACGATAAGGTCCGCACCCTCCTTCACAGCCTCGTCAATGACGGGGTTTGTGATATCAAGGCAGGTGCATATCCTCTTGACCTCACAGTCCATCCCGCCCGTCAGCAGTCCCACGTTGTCGTGGACAGCAGTGTTAAAGGGTGCGATGGAATTGAGGTAGTCATATATTTCTCTTACCGTCATGAAAGCTCCTCCGCTTTTTTCAGTATTTTTTCTGCCAGCGCACGCAGACGCTCCGCCTCGCTGCCGTAGCTTTCCGAGGCCTCCATACCACGTGCATTCTTCATCAGCTTTTCAGCCGTAAGCCGCAGAAATTTCGGGTCTGTGACCCTTCCTGTATACGCTGTCACCTCGTCGATATCCATTTTTTCGCCCGTATATGCGGCAAGGATGATAACGTATGCACGCTTTCCGTCATAAGCGGTGCGCTCCTCCAGTATCTCAAAGCCGTCTGCATAAAGACGTGTGCGAAGTACCTCAGCCTTTGTCATCGGCTGAAGGATAAAGTGCGTATCCTCCGTCACGAAGCGGCAGCCTGCGATTATATCCGCAATAAGCTCGCCGCCCATGCCTGCGATTATGACATCATCTGCGAAATCTATCTGCTTAAGTCCGTCGGATTTCAGCACACGGACGTTTTTCACGCCATACTGCTCCACGGTTCTGCGTGCAGACTCCAGCGGGCCATCGTTGATATCGGAGGCGATTACCTCCTTCGCACCATTCATGGCAAGGTGACAGGCAAGCAGCGCATGGTCAGTGCCCACATCACATACTGTGACGGCCTGCCTTACCATCGCCGCTGCCGTTTTCAGCCTGTTATCCAGTGATATCACGGTATCAGTTGCCCAGAGCCTCATTCAGCTTTGCAACGATGTCGTCAGCGTCAACGCCGTGCACCATGCAAGCCTGAGCGATGCTTTCGCCCCTTGCGCTGGGACAGCCGAGGCAGTGCATGCCCATGCCGAAGAAGATGGGAGCAGCAGCCTCTGCATTGATATCGAGAATATCGCCGATGATAGTATCCTTTGTAATAGTCATAACATTGATTTCCTTTCTTTTATTGCGGAATACACTCCGCCCATTGTATAAATATACATATTATATTATATCACAACACAGCTCGTTTGTCCAGTAGTATTGACCTTTTTCGGGCAAAAATCCGCTGTAAAATAATTGCCGCAGAAAGCTGAAAAAGCAAGCCTTATTCCGTCGCAGGCGGTAGGATATCTACATAACGCAAAAAGGCGGTCTGTGACCGCCTTTGCAGATCATTTACAAAAAAGTCAAGGGCGACCTGTGGTCGCCCCGTAATCTGAAATATTTATCGGCAGGATACGCTCATGCCTTTTTGACCTTTATCTTAAAGCGCTTTCCGCAGCCCCTTGCAAGCCTGTCACGAAGCTCCATGGGAGTACCGCGCAGAAACTGCGTTTTGTCACAGATGATGGTATCCATGCGCTTTTTCTTCTCGTCCATGGGGAAGATATAAAAGCTGTGGCTGCACTCGAAGGCTGTTGCAATATCCTTGTAAAGTATCTCGGTGCGGATAGTGCTTTCCTCGTCCTTTGCCAGTGCGGAGCGGCGAGCAACTGCGTTGCCCTCCTCGTCAAGCTCCTGCTCGTGCATTACCGCCTTACTTACAGAGAGTATAATCTTATCCTCAGTAAACTCTGCGTTTATTATCTTGCCGTAGGACTGCTCCATCTCATCCGCCTGCTTATTGAAGTAAGCTATGCGCATATTGTGCGGAGCAAATGCCAGCGCAAGGAATATCGCAGCGAATATCACCGCAAGCAGCCACTCGCTGCACCATAGCGCCGCCAGAGTCAGCAGAAAGAATGCCGCCGCACCATAGTAGCACAGGGTCTGGATGGGCTTAACACGGAGAAGATACAGAAAATCCGACAGGGAGCGTATACGTGCCATCGTACATTCCGTTTCGCACACAAGGGTCTCGTAGCGGCCGCCCTCACGGTTTTCGTTCATTTCCTTGAACATGCGGGTCAGCTTTGACTCCTTGCTTTCCAGCACTTCTTCCTTTGATCTCATTTTCTTGATCGACATATTTTTATCCTTTCAGGGTCACTGCATCATGATAAGCACATTCGCAAAAGCGCCTATGCCCTGTCCCGCAAGACCAAGACCCTCCTCGGTGGTGGCCTTTACGCTTACCTTTCCTATATCGCAGCCGAATATTGCGGCAAGGTTGCCCCTCATCTCGGGGATGTAGGGTGCAAGCTTTGGCTTTTCCGCTATGATAGTTATATCCAGATTGCCCAGAACATATCCCTTTGCGGTCATGGCTGTGACAACATCCATCAGCAGCATCATGCTGTCAGCGTCCTTATACTCGGGCGCATCGGGAGGGAAAAGCTGTCCTATATCGCCCATGGCAAGTGCGCCGAGGATAGCGTCCATCAGCGCATGCGCCGCCACATCAGCGTCAGAATGTCCCAGAAGTCCCACATCAGAGGGTATCTCCACGCCGCACAGCACCAGTCGCCTGCCGCTTACCAGTCTGTGAACATCATAGCCGTTGCCTACTCTTATCATAGTGTTTCCGCCTTTCTGTCATTATATATCGCCTGCGCCGCCGATAGGTCCTCGGGGCGGGTCACTTTCATGTTACAGCAGCCTATCGGGACTATCCTCACCCGCTCGCCGCACATCTCAAGAATGGAGCTGTCATCGGTAGCCTCGGCTATCCTTTCACCGAGAAAATCGATACACCGCTCGTAGATATCCCTGCGGAATGCCTGCGGCGTCTGCGCATAGTACAGCGTTTCACGAGGGGGAGTTTCCGCAACATATCCGTTTTCCGAACGCTTTACGGTATCTGTGGCAGGAATTGCTGCAATAGCTGCGCCGTATTCCATCGCCGCAGAAAGCACCTTATCGGACTCCGCTGTGGTGATGAGCGGTCTTGCACCGTCATGCACCGAGATAAACTCTATCCCCGCCGACACGTGAGAGAGAGAGTTCTTCACGGAGAGTGCCCTTGTCGCTCCGCCCGAAACAATTTTTTTCAGCTTTGTGAGCGGATACTTTGCCGCTATATCTGCGTATTCCTCCGCTCTGCCCTCGGGCGAGGCTATTATTATCTCGCTGACGAGGGGACTTTTCTCGAAAACCATGGCGCTCATCACGAAAACGGGCATGCCGCCTATCTCAGCAAGCTGCTTGTTTATCCCGCCCATGCGTGTGGAGCTGCCCGCAGCCAGCACGATCGCAGAAAACATAGCTCCCTCCATCAGAAGTTACCGTGGAATTTGTAGTAATGCAGCTCGCTCTCGAAATTCTTAAGCAGCTTGCGCACTGTGCTGTCGTTGATATTTCCTGTAAACTCAAGATAGAACATGTGGTCCTCGGGGTATTTCAGCTTTACATGCACAGGCAGCGGCTTACTCTGTATCTTTGAAAGGTCAAGTCCGTTTACTGCGAACTTTGTAAGCATTCTGTACAGCGCACCTGCGATATTCGATACGGAAACGGACACCGCAACCGTACCTGCGCCATCATATACCTCAAGGGTCTTGGAGATACAGATAAATCTTGTGGCATTGTTGGGGTCTGTGGCTATCCTGTCACGCACGATGGAAAGTCCGTGCATCTCCGCACACTCTGCGGAGCAGATACAGCCAAGCTCCATGCTAGGGTTTTCAGCCACCATCTGCGCAGCAGAAGCGTTGTTATGATACGGGATGACAGTCAACCCGCCCTTGTTCTCGATATAGTCAGCGCACTGACGTATAGCCTGCTCGTGTCCGAAAAGGATGCGTATATCCTCCTCCTTAACACCGGGCTTTGCGGCGAGGACATGCGCACACTCCACCGTGGTGGTGCGGTTGATGTATACTGGATGCTTTTCCAGCAGCTCCATATTGAGCGTTACCTCGCCGGCATTGTTATTTTCTATGGGAAGAACACCATAGTCCACATCGCCGTTTTCTACCGCCTCAAACACCTCCGCAAAGCTTGCGTAGAAGCTGAGATTTCCGTTGCTAAAAAGCTGAGTAGCCGCTACATGACCGTAAGCTCCCTCCATACCCTGAACAGCAACTGCAGGCTTGTCCAGTATCTTGGTAAGGTGAGGTATCGGCGCATCGGGGGTGATATCGTTCTGTTGTGCGCATTTGGAGATATCCATGATATTCATGAACAGGAACGCCGCACTGTTTTCCAGCCCATCAGGGGAGCGTTCCTTTACACGGTTGATTATCGCCTTTTCACGGTCTGCCTGAAATACGACCATGTTGTTTGCAGCCTTATAGCGTGCCACATCTCCCGCAAGCTCCATGCGCTGTCTGAACAGCTCTAAAAGCTGCTCGTCTATCTTGTCTATATCTTTTCTTATCTCGCTGAGGTCAAGCTCCATTTTCTTTGCTCCTTAAAAACAACGGGCGGCGAGCGCCGCCCTGATAAAAATATGTCGTTGAATTATTCTACGGGAATTCCGCCCTCGGTAGGCTCGGATACATCAGCAGGCTGTGAGCTTTCCTCCTGCGGCTGCGACTCCTCGGGAGCGCTCTCCTCAGGCTCGGATGTATCGGATGTGTCAGAGGTGCTTGTCTGCGGGCTTGTGTCTGGCACTGCGATGAACACGGTTATCATCTCGCCATGCTCCACGTCCACAAGGTCGCCAACATCCTTGCTGCAGCGGATCACCGTGCTGTTTTCATGCTCATTCGTAGGCTCCTGAGTAATGGAATACTTGATATTGAGCTGGTTAAGCTCCGAAATATACTTATCAACACGCATTCCCTCGTAATCGGGGAGCTTTACAAGCGCAGGACCCTTGCTGACCTTTACCTCTATCTGTATTCCCTCGGAAACGGGGGTACCTGCCTCTATGCTCTGGTCGTACATCTTGCCCGCCTCGAATTCGTCATTGTACTCGTAGGTGGGGATAAAGGTGAATATTCCGTCATAGCGGCTGACTGTGCTCTCATACTTTCTGTCGGTGAAATCAGGCAGGCTGATGTTAGCGTCAGAGGTTATAGGCTCGCTGCTTTCCTCGGGCTGTGAGCTTTCGCTCTCTGCGGGAGTAGTCACAACAGGCGGTGCAGTGGTGCTTACCTCGCTTATGCTTTCGCTCTGTGAGCTGCTTTCCGTATCGTTATTCTGGTTAAGCGTCATTGCGAATATCACCGCAAAGGCTATCAGCACAAGACCTGCCATGACAAGCACAGCGATAGTCTTTGCACGCTCCTTCTTCTGCTTTTTAAGACGCTTTGCCTGCTGCTTTGTAAGGGGCTTTCCGTTTTCGCCACGGTCTATGCCCACGTACTTCGGCTGCTCAAACAGCTTGTCAACGAACTCTGTAATGGTGCGTATCCTGCCCTCGGTAGACAGGTTAAGACCCTTCATTATAACTCTTGAAACGTTCTGCGGAACATTTCTGTTTATCATCATAGGCTCCAGCATGCTGCCGCCTGTCCTTGCGATGGCCTCGGTGGGAGTGCAGCCTGTAAGGCAGCGATAAAGCACAGCCGCAATACCGTAAACGTCCGTCCAGGTACCGTTCCAGTCATCGTTGGTGTACTGCTCGGGAGCTGCGTAGCCCGCATATACCTCGCAGGCAATCTCGGTGTTGGTGGTACGTGCAGCGGAGATGGAGAAGCCAGTCAGCTTAAGCTCCAGCTTATCCGTTACGAATATAGTAGACAGGCTTATTCCACGGTGGATAAGTCCCGCAGAATGTACCAGTGAAAGAGTTGTGAATATAGGCGGGAAAAGCTCCTTTATCTGATCCCAGGAAAGCTCTCCCGAGGAGTTTGCAAGATAGGTCTGGAGAGTAATTCCGCTGATGTACTCGAACACTACGTAGGCAGTGTTGTTCTCGGAGAAGACATCCAGCACCGTCTGGAGATGAGCCATGCCCCTGGACTTCATGAGCGTCCTGTTGAGGTCCACAAACTCGGAAAGATATGTCTTATACAGCGGAAGCATATCGGAGTTTACTGTAATGCTCTCCTCGCCCTTTTTACGTGAGCAGAGGGTATCAGGCATGAACTCCTTGATAGTGACCTTTGTACCTGTTGCGGTATCAAAGCCCATGTACAAAGCACCCTCGCCGTTGTAGCTGAGAACCTTTCCAATTATATAACGCTCGTTAAGGAACGTTTTCGGAGCAAGATAGGAGGGGATGCTTGGCATATCCTCACTGTATCCGCAAAGCTGGCAGGGACCGTCGTATGTCTTATCGCACATACAGCCCATGCACAGTGATGTTTCTTTTAGCATAATCGGTATGACCTTTCGTAAGGAGTTGCCTGAATGACACAGTAACTCCATCATAAAAATATATTATTTCACTTTAATAATATACAGCAAAAGCCTTGAATTGTCAACAGTTTCAGCGGTATTGTCATAATTCTTAATCATTTTGTCACCGTTTTGTAATAATTTCCCGTCGATTTTCACACACCGTCGGTGCGGCGCAGAAAATGTTTTGGTGATTTTGGCAGACCGTCCTTTTCATGCGGTTTGCAGAAAAATTCACCCGCTGGTGTCTTACCCTTATTCAGGGGAATACCCCGAAAGGAGGAACTATGGCAAAAAAACTTACAGCGGCTGAATTCTTTACAAAGCACAACCGCTCATTTATGAAATTCGGGGAGATGTTCGCAAGAAAGATAACCGACGAGCAGCTTATCTCCGCTCTCGCAGAGAAGGACCTTGAAAAGCTGGCGAAGGTGTTCCGTCTTGTGTTTGAGATGGTGGACGAGAACACCTCCTCCGACGAAACTGAACGACTTTCAAGGCTTATCGAGGCATACTCGGAGGTGGATGCGGATGAGTAATTTCTCTGCGAAGCAGCGCTCAGCCCTCGCTATGCTTAAAAACGGCGGGCTGAAGCGACTTAATATATTCGAGGGCAGCGTCAGAAGCGGAAAGACCTACATCTCCATGATAATGTGGGGCTTCTGGCTGGCGAAAAGTCCCGCAGACAAGGCTTATCTGATGGCGGGAAAGACCCTGACCACCCTGAAAAGAAACGTACTGGAGCCGATGTCTGAGCTTTTCGGCGGCTGCTTTTCATACAGCATCACCAAAAAGGAGGCACGGCTTTTCGGCCGCAGGATATATCTTGAAGGTGCGGCAAACGCAGGCGCAGAGGGCAAGATACGTGGAATGACCCTGATGGGCGCATACTGCGACGAGCTTTCCCTTTTCGGGGAGGATTTCTTCACCATGCTGCTGTCACGTCTGTCGGAGGGCGGCGCAAAGCTTTTCGCCACCACAAATCCCGATACCCCCGGTCACTGGCTCAAGCGTGACTATCTGGACGCAGCACTTCCCGAGCTGCTGTCGCTTAAATTCACGCTGGAGGACAATCCATATCTCCCCGAGGACTATGTAAAAGCTCTTAAATCGGAGTTCAGCGGAGTTTTCTACGACCGCTTTATCCTCGGGATGTGGGTCGCCGCCGAGGGCCGTATCTACGAGGGCTTCTCCGAGCGTTGCATCATCTCCGCAGAGGAGCTTTCCACCCGCCTTGCCGAAAACCGCCTGATAGTTTCCGCTGTTGGAGTGGACTACGGCGGAAACAAGAGCGCAAGCGTTTTCTGTCACGTGGGATTTGATGTGGGCTTTAAAAACGTGTACGTGCTGAGCGAACACTACGACAAGCGAAACCGCTCCGCAGAGAGCCTTATCTCCGCATTTCAGGAGTACATCTCCCGTGAGCGGGAGCAGCGACCTACGCTCTCCGCCGCCTACTGCGACAGCGCAGAGCAGCTTCTGATAAAGAGCTTCCGCAGCGCTGTGCGGCTTGAAGTGAAAAATGCACTGAAACGTCCTGTCAACACACGAATAAATATGCTCAACAGGCTCATCGCCTCGGGAAGATTTTTTGTGTCGGAGGAGTGTCCGCACCTTATCGATGCGATACGCAGCGCAGTGTGGGACGAGCGGGACATCCATCACGATGTGCGCCTTGACAACGGCAGCACCAACATCGACAGCCTTGACGCCTTTGAATATGTCCTTGAGCGCTACGAAAAGGAGCTTTTCAGGTTTTGATAAAAGCGTTAACACAGGCGAATTGATCGCCCTACAATTTTCTTCACAGAAACAGCAAAACCCCTCTGAAAGTATCAGAGGGGTAACTGTTGTTATTGCTTTATTATTTGTATCTCGCCGTGTCGATACGGTTAAGGGCACGCTTCAGCTTCATTTCAGCCATTCTTATCTGGCGGTCGCTTTCAGCCGCCTTGATACGGTCCTCTGCGTTGTCCTTTGCCTGCTGCGCACGGTTAACGTCTATCTCGTCAGCCCACTCGCAGGAATCAACAAGGATAACGGTCTTTTCACGGTTCACCTTGATGATACCGCCTGAGGTCGCCGCATGGCGAAGCTCACCGTCTATCATGATACGCATCTGACCGATGCCCAGTGCCGCACAATACGGCTCATGCCCGTTGAGAATACCAACATCACCGACAGTGGTACGAACGATGACCTGTTCTGTTTCACCGTCGAAGAACTTCTTTTCGGGCGTGATAATCTCTAGCTTAAACGGAGTCATCAGACCATTCCTTTCTGTTTTTAAGGCTTATCGGGTATCAGCCCTTCTTAGCCTTTTCAACCGCCTCGTCGATAGTGCCGACGAACAGGAATGCAGACTCTGGCAGGTCGTCGTGCTTGCCCTCGATGATCTCTCTGAAGCCACGGATGGTCTCCTTCAGAGGAACGTACTTACCCTCCATACCTGTGAACTGCTCCGCAACGGAGAAAGGCTGGGACAGGAAGCGCTGGATCTTTCTTGCACGGGAAACAGTCAGCTTATCCTCATCGGAAAGCTCGTCCATACCGAGGATAGCAATGATATCCTGCAGCTCGTTATAGCGCTGGAGGATGGACTGTACAGCACGTGCTACCTCGTAGTGATCCTTGCCAACTATCTCGGGGGTGAGTATTCTGGAGGTGGACTCCAGCGGGTCAACCGCAGGGTAGATACCCATGGACGCAATGTTTCTGGAAAGAACCGTTGTAGCGTCCAGATGTGCGAAGGTAGTAGCAGGAGCGGGGTCTGTAAGGTCATCCGCAGGAACGTAAACGGCCTGTACGGATGTGATGGAGCCCTTCTTTGTGGAGGTGATACGCTCCTGGAGAGCGCCCATCTCTGTGGAAAGCGTGGGCTGATAGCCTACGGCTGAGGGCATACGACCCAGCAGCGCAGAAACCTCAGAGCCTGCCTGTGTAAATCTGAAGATGTTGTCGATGAACAGCAGCACGTCCTGACCTTCCTTGTCACGGAAGTACTCTGCCATGGTAAGTCCCGAAAGAGCAACTCTCATTCTTGCTCCCGGCGGCTCGTTCATCTGTCCGTATACGAGAGCGGTCTTGTTGATAACGCCGGACTCTGTCATCTCGTTGTACAGGTCGTTACCCTCACGGGTACGCTCGCCAACGCCTGTGAATACAGAGATACCGCCGTGCTGCTTTGCAACGTTGTTGATAAGCTCCATGATAAGAACCGTCTTACCAACGCCTGCGCCACCAAACAGACCGATCTTACCACCCTTGAGGTAGGGTGCGATAAGGTCAACGACCTTGATACCTGTTTCGAGAACCTCGTTGGAGGCCTCCTGCTCCTCGAATGTGGGAGCGGGACGGTGGATCTCCCACTTCTCCTCAGTTTCGGGCTGCGGTTTGTTGTCAACAGCGTCGCCGAGAAGATTGAAGATACGTCCCAGTGTTTCCTTTCCGACGGGAACCTTGATAGAGGCACCTGTGTCCACTGCCTGCATGCCTCTTACAAGACCATCGGTAGCGCCCATAGCGATGCAGCGGACGATGTCGTCGCCGATATGCTGAGCAACCTCAACGACCAGCTTCTGACCGTTGTTGTCGATCTCAATGGCATTAAGCAGATCAGGAAGGCTGTCGGCGGGGAATCTGATATCCAGCACCGCACCGATTACCTGGACGATCGTGCCTATGTTCTGATTTGTCATATTCTAACTTTTCCTTTCCGTTAGTTGGAAAATGCTGAATTTAAAAATTCTGCGTTATTCAAGCGCATTTGCGCCGCCTACGATCTCGGTAAGCTCCTGAGTGATGCTTGCCTGACGTGCACGGTTATACAGCAGCGACAGACTGCCGATCATCTCGTCGGCGTTGTCCGTAGCGGACTCCATAGCCGTTCTGCGTGCGCCCTGCTCCGAAGCATAGGACTCAACGACAGCGCACTGGAGAAGGCTGGCTGCAAAGCGGGGAACTATACGGTTGAACACCGCCTCGGGCGAGGGATCGTAATCCATCGTACCGTAGTCCTCGAGCTGCTGAGTCTGCATGGGAAGCACAGCCAGCTGCTGCGGCTCCTGCGTGAGGGAGGATACGAACATTGTGTAGAATATCTGCACATCATCCACCTCGCCGCTGCGGAACATATTAACTGCGATATCTGCGATATCCTGCGCCAGACCGGGCTTGATATTCTCCGCAATATCCGAGTATGTTCCTACCAGCTCATAGCCTCGCTTTGAAAAATACTCTATCGCTTTTCTTCCGATAGCGATTATTTTAGGTTTAACTGCGTCATTCGCATGGGCGGCCGCCGCCAGCTTAAGGATGTTTGAGTTGTAGCCTCCCGCAAGACCTCTGTCACCTGCGATAACGATGAAAAGACGGTTCTTTACCTCTCTTTTCACTGTAAACTCGGTGGAGAAATCCACGTTTGCGGAAGCTATCTCGCACATGGACTTATAAAGCTCGTTGAAATATGGGCGAGCCTGCTCTGCACGCTGCTTTGCCTTGCGCAGCTTGCTTGAGGATACCAGCTCCATCGCCTTTGTTATCTGTCTTGTAGAGCCGACAGACTTTATGCGGCGCTTGATATCCTTCATATTACCCGTTGCTATGATTTGTCACCTCCATTATTTGGATTGGTGGCAGAGGCTCAACACTCTACGTTTTCCTCTGTTGTGATATACTTAACCTTCTTCTCGATGTACAGCCATGCAACTGCAAGAGCTGTTACAGTAGCGAGAACTGTTGCAACTATGCTAAGAACAAAAGAAGCCTGTCTCATGATTATACTCCTTTCGGCATCAGCCCGCATAAGATGCTGCGAAGCTTGTGAGAACTTCCTTTACAGCCTCCTCGGTCTCGGGAGACATTACCTTTTCGGTCTTGATGCTCTCGAATATCTCGGGCTTGTTGGTTCTGATATGATCGATAAGATCCTTCTGATACTGCTTTATCAGCTCGATATCGATGGATGCAAGGTAATTGTTGATTACTGCGTAGATAACTACTACCTGCTCCTCAACTGCGAGAGGAGAGTTCTGATCCTGCTTGAGTACCTCAACTATGCGCTCGCCCTTTGCAAGACGGCTCTTTGTATCGGCGTCAAGGTCGGAACCGAACTGTGCGAAGGACTGAAGCTCTCTGTACTGAGAGTAGTCCAGCTTAAGAGTACCTGCAACCTTCTTCATAGCCTTGATCTGTGCGTTACCGCCTACACGGGATACCGAGATACCGGGGTTAACCGCAGGACGAACGCCCGCATTGAACAGCTCAGTTTCAAGGTAGATCTGACCATCGGTGATGGAGATAACGTTTGTGGGAATATAAGCGGAAACGTCGCCTGCCTGTGTTTCGATGATGGGAAGCGCAGTCAGTGAGCCGCCACCGTAGTTAGCGTTCAGACGAGCTGCACGCTCCAGCAGTCTGGAGTGCAGATAGAAAACGTCGCCGGGGAACGCCTCACGTCCCGGGGGTCTCTTAAGCAGCAGGGAGAGTGTTCTGTAAGCGACAGCGTGCTTGGACAGGTCATCGTATACAACGAGAACATCCTTGCCCTTGTCCATGAAGTACTCACCCATGGTGCATCCCGAATAGGGAGCGATGTACTGCAGCG
>JAFSHE010000185.1 GCA_017440445.1 Oscillospiraceae bacterium
ATAGTTACACATAATACACTATACATTATATATTATACCACATATTATCGCCGATGTTAAGACTTTTTTGAAAAAATAATGTGTGTTATTGATGAAAACGGTAATTTCAGCAAAACAAAACCCCGACATTTTCAGTCGGGGTCGTTTCTCGTTAACGAATTGTTCAGTTTTATACAAGATATAATTGATTACGCTTCCTTAGCGATAACAACCTTATCGTTGTAATAACCGCAATTTCCGCAAACTCTGTGAGGGAGCTTAAGCTCGCCGCACTGCTTGCAGCGTGAGAAAGCAGGTGCGGATAACTTCCAAACCTGGGAACGTCTCTTATCACGTCTTGCACGAGATACTTTTCTCTTCGGAACTGCCATTATTGCACCCCCTTAATGTAGTGTTAATCGTTTAAGAATCCGCCAAACCGAATTCTTTTATAGGCACGAATAACATTATATCATGCGGAAATCGATTTGTCAAGGGTTTTCTTAAAAATCAACCAACAAACTTTTTAATATTGTCGGAAATTTCAGAATTGTCAGCGGAAATCGTGCAGGTGATTGTTGTATCTGCTGAAATCTTCTCCAGCTTTTCGAACATCTCGCCAACCTTGTCGTAATCTCTGCCGATGATTCTCAGTGTAGCGTCAACGAATATATCGGTGCAGTCGTGGTCGGATGCAAGGATACCTGCGATGAAGCCATAGAATGCATCGTAGCCTTCAACGTTGTAGTCCTCGATATTTATCAGACGTACCTTATGAGTGATGTCTGTGTTGAGAGAAGAGCCCTTCTGGATAGCAACTACGTTGCCCTTGGATACCTTTTCTGCTGCGTGGATAGCGTCGATGAGTACCTTAGTCTTGCCGGAACCTCTTCTGCCTGTGATAAGTTTGATCATAGTGGTGACCTCCGTGTTTTTATATTGAATTAAGGGACCTTAATGAAACCTTAATTTATACCTAATTTTGCTTCAAGCTCTGCCTTTGCGGCCTCGTAGCCGGGCTTGCCGAGCAGTGCGAACATGTTTCTCTTATAGCTTTCAACGCCGGGCTGGTCGAAGGGGTTCACGCCCATCAGATAGCCGCTTATCGCGCAAGCCTTTTCAAAGAAGTAGATGATGTAGCCGAGGTTGTACTCGTCGAGCACAGGAGCCTCAATAACCATATTGGGAACACCGCCCTCTGTGTGAGCGATAACAACGCCCTCGAATGCCTTTCTGTTTACAACCGACATATTCTGGTTAGACAGGAAGTTAAGGCCGTCGATGTTATCGGGCTCGTCCTCAAGGAAGAACTCCTTCTGAGGCTTATCGAACTGGATAACGGTCTCAAACAGGATCTTGGAGCCGTCCTGAATGAACTGACCGAGAGAGTGCAGATCTGTAGAGAATACGGCAGATGTGGGGTAAAGGCCCTTGTTGTCCTTGCCCTCGGACTCGCCGAACAGCTGCTTGAACCACTCGTTCATCATTGCGAAGCTGTTTTCGTAAGCAACCAGCATCTCAGCCTTCATACCCTTGCGGTAGAGGATATTTCTGAGAGCTGCGTAGCGGTAGCAGGAGTTCTTCTCAAGATCGCAAACGGAGTATTCTGTGCGGGCATCGGCAGCGCCCTTCATCAGAGCGTCGATATCGCAGCCTGCGCAAGCGATGGGAAGCAGACCAACTGCTGTAAGTACGGAGAAGCGTCCGCCTACATCATCGGGAACTACGAATGTTTCATAGCCCTTCTTGTCAGAGAGCTCCTTCAGTGTACCCTTTGCTCTGTCGGTCGTGGAGTAGATACGCTTGTTAGCCTCTGCCTCGCCGTAGCGCTTTATCAGCAGATCGCGGAATACGCGGAATGCGAGAGCAGGCTCGGTAGTCGTACCGGACTTGGAGATGATATTTACAGAGAAATCTCTGCCGTCAACGATGGAAACCAGCTCACTGAGATATGTGGGGCTGATGGAGTTGCCTGCAAAGTAGATCTCGGGTGTGTCCTTCTTGAGGTTGTTGTAGAGTGTGGACTTGATAGCCTCGATAACCGCTCTTGCGCCGAGGTAGGAGCCGCCGATACCGATAACGATCAGCACCTCGCTGTCGCTCTTGATCTTTGCAGCAGCCTTCTTGATGCGCTCAAACTCGTCCTTGTCGTAGTTTACGGGAAGGTCGATCCAGCCGAGGAAGTCGTTTCCGAGACCTGTCTTGTTTACCAGCTGGTCGTGCGCTGCCTGTACCTGCGGTGCGATGGCTTTAAGCTCGTTCTCGCCCACGAAATTCTTTAAGTGCTTGTCATCAAATCTGATGCCCATTCTTTTGTTCTCCTTTCAGACGCATGGTGTATTTCTTTACTTCTGACCGATGCGCGTTTCTCCTATAAGGATATTATATATTATATTTTCTATTTTTGCAACAAGTTTTAAGCCAAGCTGTCATTTTTGGCAAATCACTACGAAGATTTCACGATTTATATAGGCACTTTTCACAAAATTATGCTGTCTGTACGGACCGTTTCTTTCTCTTCAGAAACTGTGGACTTTTTCGGATTTATATGGTACAATATTACTGTATGAACTCTACGGAGGATATCTTAATGAAAACGCTCACGATATGCGGCAGCATGAGATTTGCCGATATGATGAAAAAAAC
>JAFSHE010000186.1 GCA_017440445.1 Oscillospiraceae bacterium
ACTGGACGCAAACACCCTCGGCATATTCTTTCCACGCTTTACATAACCTGCGGTCTCCAGTGCATTTACTGCGTTGCGCACACGGGTCTCGATGTCGTCCTGAGAATCATTCCAGCCTGCGTCACGGGCAAGCTCCAGTGCGGAGCGTGTAAACTTCGGACGGAATCGGGAGTTATCCTTTATCGCTTTCCATATCTGATTTATCTCCTTGATAGACAGCTTGCTTTGGTTTAGCATCTTGAAATGTCCGTCAAGATCATCGTCCTTGTATAGTACATAGCATTCTGCATCTATGTTTTCATCTCTGCCTGCTCTGCCCGCCTCCTGAACATAGTCCTCAAGCGAAGCTGAGATATCGAAATGCACGACCAGCTTTACATCAGATTTATCAACGCCCATGCCAAAAGCCGAGGTGGCTACGATTATCTTCACCTCGTCACGCATGAACTTTTCCTGATTCTCTATCTTCTGACTGCTCTCCATCTTGCCGTTGTAAGGAAGTGCGGAAAATCCGTCGGCGCAGAGCTTATTCGCAAGCTCAAAAGTTCTCTTTACCTTTGACACATAAACGATAGTCGGGCAGTTTTTCTGCTCGATAAGGTTACGCAGAGCGAGATATTTCTCCTCGTCGTTATCCTTATAGATGACCTCATAACGCAGGTTATGACGAGCCGCTCCCGTTGCGTAAACATCGAGAGTAAGCCCTAATTTTCTCTGAAAATAGTCACGGATATCAGAGATAACTTTCTGCTTTGCGGTAGCAGTGAAGCAGGATACAGGAATGGTGTAGTTCAGATTTTTCTTTTCCTGAAGCTCCCTGACAAAATCGCCTATGTAGAGGTAATCCACACGGAAATCCTGTCCCCATGCAGAGAAACAGTGAGCCTCGTCTATAACGAAGCGTGAGATATGCCGTCCCAGAAGCAGCTTTTCGATACTCTTTGAACGCAGCGACTCAGGCGAGATATACAGCAAAGAAGCAAGTCCGCTTGATACGTTCTCAAACGCCTGCGCACGCTCGATAGGATCTAACATTCCGTTTATCGTCACAGCGTCTGCAATTCCCTTTTTGGCAAGGTTATCCACCTGATCTTTCATGAGCGATTGAAGCGGCGAGATGACCACCGTAAGACCTCTGCAAGCCTCCCCTGCCATAAGCGCAGGAAGCTGGAAAGTCACGGATTTACCGCCGCCCGTAGGGAACACAGCAATGAGAGATTTGTTCTCCACAGCCGCAGTCGCCGCCTTTTCCTGTAACGGCTCTCCGTCATAGCTTCGGAAGTTATCATAGCCGAAATAAGACTTCAGCTGCGCTCTCAGATCAAGTGCAGATCTACAATAATCGCACTTTCCGCAGGGATTGCTTCTCAGCTGGCGCATGACCTGCTCCACCGCAGGAAAATTCCGATGCACCCACTGCGGTATTATCGACTGGCGGTCGCCCGTATTTATCAGCGCAAGGCAGTATGCAAGCTCAACTGGACGGTTTGATATAAGCAAAGAAAGCTCTGCATTTTCGCAGAGCCCGCGGGGGACGTTCCCCTCACCCGTAAAATGTTTTCTGATCAGTTTTTCGGCGTTGTAATCGCCGTTCATTCCTATGAACTCGAAGAAGCCCGAATACTCATACTTATCCAATAAAAGGGCGCAGAATATCCTCCGCATAGCCTTAGGCAGTCTGCGGAATGCGTCTACCTCGTCATAAAACAGCTCCATAGCCTTGATGGAGTCGTTGAGCGGATTGTTGAGCTCCTCCGTCTGAAGTTTATCGTCTTTCAGCAGCTTGTGATAAGGTCTGTTCGGAAACAGCAGCGGTGAAAGGTACAGCGTGTCAATGGGAGTGTACGAGCCTGTGATGAGTCTGCCGACATACTTCAGATCAAAGCCGATGATATTGTGGCCACAGACATACTCAGCCCCCGAAACAAAGCGAGAGAACTCCGCCTGTGAAGCGCTGTGAAAGCTCGACTTATCGGGTCTCACTGCACCGAGGTCGCAGATATCCTGCGTTGCAACGCTTATCTCACTGTCGATAAATACGATTTCAGGCACTTTTCTCCCACCTTTGACATTTGTTATAGGGATATTATACTACATAATCAGATATATTTCAAGGTTTTGGAATCAAATATGAAAGATAATGCTTTATGTACACTTTGCACTGAACAAACAAAGGTCTGCAATAAGCCTATCGCAAAATACGATACCGAAGCCCAAAAGGCATATATAGAATACCCTGACGAAACGAGAAAATATATTGAATAACAGCTGAACAAGATCAATATTCCAAGGACATAATCCCCTCCCCCGCCGCATAAGCTGTACAAAAAACTCGGCGGTGCGAATATGAAAAAAGATATCTCACTATGGCAGTACACTGGCTTCGTCTTTACGGCGGTATTCGGGACGCTGCTGCATTTTCTGTACGACTGGACAGGCGGAAGCCTCCTCGCTGCTCCGTTCTCGGCGGTGAACGAATCCACATGGGAGCACATGAAGCTGCTCTATTTCCCGATGCTTGCTTTTACGCTCATACAAAGCCGCTTTTTCAGGGAGCGCAGGGACTTCTGGTGTATAAAGCTCGCAGGAATCCTGACGGGGCTTGCGCTTATACCCGTTCTGTTCTACACGCTGGGCGGAATTTTCGGCGACACTCCCGACTGGTTAAATATCACGATATTCTTCGTCTCGGCGGCGATAGCGTTTCTTGTGGAGGCTCGGCTGTTCAAAGGTGACGGTTTACCTTGCAGAGTGCCGTTTCTCGCCGTTGCGATCATCGTTCTGATAGGAGTTCTGTTCGTGGTGCTCACATTTGTGACACCGCAGATTCCGCTGTTCAGAGATCCGCTTTCGGGGTGCTATGGATGAAACTGTTAGCTGATACCATTGTTTTAAGCACACTTCAGATCAAGACCTGCAGATAAAATTTTCACTTTTTTACATTACTTTGATCTTGACAACCACTATCCAACATGGTATAATAATAATAACAAATCCCCCAGGCCTCTGTGGCAACACATGCACACTTGGGGGCTTTCTGTTTTATGGAGGTCAGCTATGGCGAAGACATTTA
>JAFSHE010000187.1 GCA_017440445.1 Oscillospiraceae bacterium
CCTACTGTATCCGTCAGTGGAACAACCCTGAAAATGTTTTTGCACTTATCAAGCCGTTGAGCGGCGGCGATTATGCGATCGGAATGTTCAACTTCAGCGATAAGAAAAGTGAAATGTCCCTGCAGTTCTTTGATATCGGTCTGCCCGCTGCCTCGGGAAGGGGTCTGGAGCTTTATGACTGCTATTCTCATTCTGTTATCGGTACATTTACAGAAAGATATGCAGCACAGATAGACTCCCACGACTGCATGATGTTCCGCGCAAAGGTAGTGAAGCTGTAATGGCTGATTACAAAAACTGCATGGAATGTGGTGCAGACCTTCTTGCGGACGATATTGCGATACACCGCAAACTGGTACAGCGCAACGCAGAAGAATTTTACTGCATCGATTGTCTGGCGGAGCTTATGGGGTATACCCGCCCTGAGATAGAAAAGCTGATAAAATACTATCGTGACAGCGGACAATGCACATTGTTCAGGTAACGTTGAAAGGATATATGTAATGAAAAAAGCAAGAGTCGTTGCAGGTATCGCACTTATTTATCGCAAAATAGTCAGAAAGAGCGGAAAGTAAACTATAAAATCCGGTCAAAGTATTTATATTATCATAGCACTTTGTCCGCAGGGAAATACTCTCTGCGGACTTTGTATTATGCAATAGATCTTAACGGCAGATCATCAAGTCAAGCACAACATATCAAAAAAAGCTCCTCAAAAGTCAGACACTTTTGAGGAGCATATTATAATTTCACCTTTTTCTGTTTACAACTATCTCACACCGCCTGTTTAACTGTACTGTAAGGCTGTATTTTATCTACCATAACAGCCTTCTCGCCGTTGGTCATAAGGATAGCCTTATCGTGAGGCATACAAAGGATAGCCTCTGGGGTCTTATACGCCTTGCAGCCGATGAACTCCGCTGTCTGGCGATCCTGCGAGCCGAGATACAGCAGGTGATCGCAGTTATTGATTATGGTCGTTGCCTCCGCATGGTTGTACATGCTTTCGAGCTGAGTCATACTCTGGAGGATAAGGCTTACTGAAATATCACGGGAGCGGATAACGGATATCACCTTGTCGAAATCGGGGATACGGGCGCTGGAAGCGAAATCATCCATGATGATCCTTACAGGCACCTTCAATCTGCCGTCGGAATTTGCGTCAGCCTCTGAACAAAGCACCTGTAACGCCTGTGTATAAAATATGTTTACAAGCATATCGAACGTCCTGTCTGTATCGCTCACATTAAGGAACAGGACAGTCTTTTTCTTGCCTAGGCTGCTCAGGTCAAAACTGCACGGATCCTCAAAGATGGTCCTTGCTTCCTCAAACTCGAAAGGCTCCAGAGCACGGTTTGCGAACTCCATGATACTGGACCACATTTTATCAGCGGCAGTGCCTGCCCGTATCTGACGATACTTTTTCGATGCAAAGCAATTGGGATGACGCTCTGTCCACTGCGTAAATGAAAGATCTCCGTTTGGCCTGATGAACGCCTGATGCAGACGGCATACGCTTATCATATTCTGCTCCTCTGGAGCAAGAGCCTCCAGGCAGAATGCTATCAGGAACGCTATATATCCTGCTGCCGCCTTCTCCCAGAAAGGTTCACTGCCGTCAAGCGCAGGCATGATGTTATTTGCAAGAGTAAGTACATCCTGCTCACGGTACTTTCCGTTTGAGTATCTGCGTATTCCTTTCAGGGGATTATATCCGCAGGACTTCAAGGGGTCAACAAAGTCAAGCGTATAGACCTTATAGCCATTGTCTTTCAGCTCCTTTGAGAAGCGCTTTGAAAGCTGTCCCTTGGTATCGGATACCACAAGACTACCTGTGATGTTCTGGATATTCGGGATGACGTATCCGCCCGTTTTACCTGAGCCTGAGGATCCTATGATCATATCATTGTTGTTAAGCCCCGATACTCTTGTGTCGTTGGTGACGGTTACTCCGTCAGCGAGAATTCTGATGCCACAGTCAAAAGTTGTTGTTCTGTTTTTCATGCGTATCTTCCTCCTTAATATCAAAGCCGTTTCTTATCGGCATACTTACATTCTGTCAGTGCTGTCAAGTATCTCAGTGGCAAGACCGAAGTCTATCGCCTCTTTTGCACTGTAATAGGTATCGTTGGCAGTTACCTCGTATATCTCCTCCAGCGTCTTACCCGTCTTTTCAGCGATGATCTCAGCAAGAGCCTCTCTTGTTTCGTTGAGCTTGTCAAGCTCATGCTGTATCTCATGAGGCTTTCTGCCACCGATATCGTTATGGTTGTACGAGGGATCGTGTATCATCAGACGGGTATGCGGAAGCATCTGACGCTTACTTCCCGCAAGGAACAATATCGCTCCCATGCTTGCAGCTGTACCGATGCACACCGTTCTTACAGGTGCTTTCATCATGCTGATGTAATCATACACCGCAAGACCGCTGATGACCTCTCCGCCAGGACTGTTGATGTAAATGGTTATCTCGCTGTCACTGTCCTGACGTTCAAGATACATGAGCTGCTTTAACAGCTCATTTGAGGTCTGTGCGTTCACCTCATTCACAAGGAATATCTCCCTTCCCGTGAGAAGCTCATCCTCGATCGTTACAACATCAAAACCACGTACTGTTTCCTTGATAATATTAGCCATGATAATTCTCCTTTTCTTGTTACATAGACCGCTCAACATCAGATCGTTTCTGCTTAGTCTTTTCAAAGGCAGCAGCATTGTGCCTTATCTGTTCCAGACTGAACTGCTTGGGATACGCAGGCTCTATACCGTATAGCAGCAACCAATCCACCACCCTATGCGCCTTGTATATCCATTTCGCATATTCCTCGATATCCTGCATCGGGTTCCAGGCTTTTCTCATTGCACTCTGAGCCTTTTTGATGAAGCTACCTATGGTGAGGCTGTCAGTCAGATCAATATCGATATCATTCGCCAGCATGCCGAGAGCTTTAAATTCAAGAAAACCATCCGGTTTACCCGACTGTGCCGCAATGCACTCCATATAAGCTTTGACGCTGACAGAGAAGAACAGCTTTACCCATGCGCAACTACGGGAAGCTCTCACCAGTGTTTCAGCCATGGTATACACATAGAACAGACGGGATGTTTTCTCAGGGTCATACTCAAGATCAGCTATGCCGTACATTGCTCCACGTTTGTCTTTCCAGTACTCGAACTTTATTGAGTCCATCATACACAGCATCTCAATGTAGCTCAGCTTATCGACGTAGCTTGTCGGGATATGCTGCATATCCAGACAGACATCAAAACATTCAAGACATTCGTATTTGCAATGATCGTTCAGCTCCTTCAGAGTTAATACACTGAGATGCTCCATGATCTCACGGATGTCTTCTGCTCTGTCGATATAGCCCTTTTCAGAACAGTAGATCGCCTCTTTCAAACCAATGCTCATTGTTATCACCTCTCCTACTGTAAACAAACAAGACGAGCCTTCGGGAAATCCGCAGGCTCTCAGACCAAAGGAAAAGATTACACGGGTGCGTTTGAACATTGCCAATATCCATGCACCCGAGGGGAAGTAAAAGCGGCAGAAATCATGTCCCCCACCGCTTTCATAAACATATTCGTTCCGGACGGATGAAAGGTTCATTCTAATATTGAAATTTTTCTGTTAAAGGAGAAAAACAGCGGAACCCCTGAACACAGTCCAGAAATTCCGCTGAAACTACGATATTATTACGCTTATGCTCCGTCAGTTCAGATTGCAAGATCGGTAACCGCCACAGCAGTGCATACATAATTGCTGCCGTTGATCTTTATTGTACATGGATAATGCTCAGACCTGAAACCAATGTTCATCCCATCTTCCATCATCATAGAATCTGACATGAATTCACGCTGAAGCACAGTTCTTCCGTTCTTATCTATATACTGCTCTATAAGTACACGATCACTGAATTCATCTGCTTGTATAACGCAGGTCGTGTCAAATATCCTGTCGTTGATCTTTACCTCATACTGACCGACAATAGTGCGCTCCTTCACGCTGAAATCTATCGTGTAGTCATCATAATCGTCGCGTATAGCAAAGCTCTCCTGTCTGATATGTGTTTCACTGCCGTACTCGTTCACATCATGGCCTGATATCTCATCATCGTAGAATGTGAGATATCTCTTTGTATCGCCATCCTGATCAAAGAAAGCCAGAAAACCACATCGGATATCGGACAGCTGTACTATAAGCTGCGTCTTTCTGACCGTACCATCTGCCCTGAACGCATTTGCAGCGATCTCCACTCCCTGTATACCATGGACGATCGCCTTATTGGTCGCTTCTGTTTCAATTGCGCATACACGATTGCCTGTAAGTGTATCGTAAACAGCAAACTCTGAACGCTCACCGAGCTTCGGGATAACAAACCAGCCTCTTACCTCCTCGCAAACAACGGGGAGGGACTGTTTATCCAGCCTGCTGATAGAAATATCGGGGATATTATTCGGAAAGTTTTTCATAATTAAAACTCCTTTATTCATATATAAACAATGTAATTAAAGTGAAATGATATCGGTCAGTCAGGCGAGCCGTACTCAATCCTGAAATTCTTTCGTGCAGTGTTAAGACGGCTCTTAACTGTTCCTTTGGATATACCCAGAATATCTGCGGTCGTTTCCTCGGAATAGCCTTCCTGACAACGATAACGGATTATCTCGCTATGTATTGGATTAAGCTTTTCAAGCGTCTGCTCGATCATGATCTGC
>JAFSHE010000188.1 GCA_017440445.1 Oscillospiraceae bacterium
ACTTTGCGTTGCCGACTTCTCCTATTCCGTCAGCGTTTTCTATCGCTCCCACATTGCGTGGATTGCGGAAATGATCCATTACCTTTTCGCTGTATAAAGCCATATCCTTATCCTTTCAGTACAAATTCTTTTCTGCCGCTTATCATATCGTTCCATATTGGTGAAATGCTGCGCAGATACTCAACGACCTCTTTGACCGACCTTATGATATACTCTACCTCCTCATCGGTGTTTTCCTCTGACAGAGTAAGCCGCAGCGAGCCGTGAGCTATCTCATGCGGTCTGCCGATTGCAAGCAGAACATGGCTGGGGTCAAGCGAGCCGCTTGTACAAGCCGAACCCGATGAAGCACAGATACCCTTGTCGTCAAGGAGAAGCAGCAGACTTTCGCCCTCTATACCCTCAAAGCAGAAATGCACGTTTCCCGCAAGTCGGCGGCTTCGGTCGCCGTTGAGGATGGAATGCGGTATTTCCGAAAGTCCTTCGATAAGCCTGTCGCGCAGCCTTGTGAGCTTTGTGGTATTGCGTTCAATATTTGCGCAGGCTTCTTCGAAAGCCGCTGTCATTCCCATTATCGCAGGAATATTCTCTGTGCCGCCGCGCTTTCCGCGCTCCTGTGCACCGCCCTCAATGACATTTGTGAGGAGTAGCCCTTTTCTGCTGTACAGCACTCCCACACCCTTAGGCCCATGAAATTTATGCGCCGACAGCGAAAGCATATCTATATTCTGCTCCTTCACATCAATATGGATATGACCTGCCGCCTGCACCGCATCGGTATGGAATACCACTACGTGCTTCCTGCATACCTCGCCTATCTCCTTTATCGGCTGGACTGAGCCTATCTCGTTGTTTGCATACATCACCGTCACAAGGCAGGTGTCCTCTCGTATCGCACTTTCTACCTGCTCGGGAGTAATCATTCCATTTTCATGGACATCAAGAAGCGTGATATCAAATCCCTCTTTTCTGAGCCTGTCAAGCGTATGGAGAACAGCGTGGTGCTCAAATGCGGTGGAGATGATGTGTCTCCTGCCTTTTTTTTCTCCGAGCATTGCGGCGGAGATGATAGCCTGAGTGTCAGCCTCGCTTCCGCCCGAGGTAAAGGTGATCTCCCTTGCCTCACACCCGAGGAGCTTCGCTACACGCTCTCTTGCCTCGAAAAGAGCCTCGTTTGCACGCTGTCCGACAGAGTGCAGGCTTGATGGGTTGCCGTATACCTCGTCAAAATAGGGAAGCATAGCGTTTATCGCTGTTTTGCTCATTTTTGTGGTTGCCGCATTGTCTACATATATCTGCATTGTTTGTTATCTCCTTATTGGAATTATGATCTGAATACCTTTTGGTTAAACAGCTCTACAAGCCTGCATTTCCAGCAAAGTATCATGCCGAATACAGCACCCACGGCTGCCTGCAATATATGATAAGGCAGCTTTATGACAGCATATTCAGGCGTACTGTATATAAAGGCTCTGCCGAAAGAATAACCGACTACCATAATGACCGCACCGAGCGCAACACCTATTCCCGATGAAAGCACAGGGTGCTTTTTGAGCACATAATGCGAGAACACGGAGATAACGACTGCCTGCAAGCCATGAGTTACCAAAGATACAAACATCGGCAGCGGATAAAAGAAAAAATCTCCTAGAAATGCACCCACACCGCCTACCACAAAGGCTGCAAACGGGTCTAGTATGATCGCGGCGGTACAGATGATAATATCGTTCAGATACAAATGACCGCCGGGAACAGGAACACCAAATGAGCTCATTGCCACATTAAGTGCCATAAAAACTACGGTGATGCAAAGCCAATAGGTAGTGTGCTTAACCCTCTGTTTTTTTTCAGATGACATAACGATAAACTTCCTTTCTTCAAAAACACCGCCGCTCATGAAAACGGCGGTGATATTTTATTCAGCAAAAAGAGGTGTGGAAAGATATCTGTCGCCTGTATCGGGGAGCAGAACTACAATATTCTTGCCCTTAGTCGCACCTGTATCACGGAGAAGAATTGCACGGATATATGTCACAAATGCCGCCGCGCCGACCGCCTTTGTAAACGAAACACCGTGGTAGCTGGGGTTCGGAGCGGCGATGGCAGGATAATTTCCGCTTGCCTCCCAGTCAAACTTACCCGAGTCAACGATGATCCCGCCGAGGGTAGTTCCGTGACCGCCGATGAACTTCGTTGCGGAATGCACCACGATATCTGCACCGTGTTCGATAGGGCGTATCAGGTACGGAGTGCCGAATGTATTGTCAACTACAAGGGGCAGGCCGTGCTTATGAGCAAGTTCAGCAAGTGCGTCGATGTCGGGAATGTCGCTGTTCGGGTTGCCGAGAGTTTCGATGTAGATGGCTCTTGTGTTCGGCTTGATTGCCGCCTCAACCTCTGCAAGGTCGTGGATATTCACAAAGCTTGCTGTGATGCCGAAATTCGGGAGAGTATGGGCGAGGAGATTGTAGCTTCCACCGTAGATTGACTTCTGCGCTACGATATGTCCGCCGTTCTGCGCAAGAGCCTCGATCGTATAAGTGATAGCCGCCGCTCCCGAAGCAAGCGCAAGCGCCGCAACGCCGCCCTCCAGTGCCGCAATGCGCTTTTCAAGAACATCATGTGTAGAGTTCGTAAGCCTGCCGTAGATGTTTCCTGCGTCTGCAAGACCGAAGCGTGCCACCGCGTGCTCGCAGTTATGGAAAACGTAAGATGTGGTCTGATAAATGGGTATGCACGGGAATCTGTGGCGGGGTCGGGAGCTTCCTGTCCGACATGGAGCTGTAATGTTTCAAATCTGTAAGACATAATATTATTTCCTTTCGTTCTATAAAAAATGTGTTTGTTCAAAAAAAGATGCGGCTGCATAGCCAACCATATTTTGCTAGCACATTCGACCGAAACGGAAATTAGCTCTTACAAGCTTTTCAAATACAAATGTCATTGTTCTCACCTGTCTTTTATTCCTACCTTATTGGTAGGTTAATTGGATTATACCACGAATTACCTACTTTGTCAATGGGTAATTTGCAAAATTGTGCAGAAATAACAAGATCCACAGGACACAGGTCCCGTGGACAACAGTCTTTATAAACAAAAATACCGTAGCTGATTGTATCAACTACGGTATCAGTATTGGCGGAGAATGAGAGATTTGAACTCTCGCGCCGGTTACCCGACCTACTCCCTTAGCAGGGGAGCCCCTTCACCACTTGGGTAC
>JAFSHE010000189.1 GCA_017440445.1 Oscillospiraceae bacterium
CTTTAACGTTGTCGTATGGCGGCAGCAAGCGGATTTTGTACACCGATATTTCTCCAAGGGCCGCATGATACTCGTCGAGGGAGAGATGACTACACGCTCCTATACCGACAAGAACGGCAACCAGGCAACGTGGTATGAGGTGGTCGCAGACCGCATCAATTTCACAGGCGAGAAAGCTGAAAGTCAGGGAGGGGCTTCAACCCCCGCTGCTGTGCCTGCTCCTGTTCCGACGGGAGCGCCGCAGACACCGCAGGATTTCGCTCCTGTATGGTCGGACGATAGTTATCCGTTTTAAGGAGGGTGTAAGTGGCAAGATTTCAGGAAGATTTTCTGAAGTACTTTCCTTTGCAATGTAACTTTTTTACTCCAAACAACATCCGTGTTATGAGAAAAAAGTTTGGGGCTGGCGGAGTATTGTTCTATATCTATTTACAGTGCCATTTATATTCGAACTCGTATTATATAGATTTGAACAAAGACCAAGATTTTATTACACTTGCTGCCGAAGATGTAGGCGTGAGCGAAAACACAATAAGACAGGTTTTGAAATTCCTTTGTGAACGGTCAATGCTGGATGGTACACTGTTTACAGAGGACAATGTCTTGACCTCGAGAGATTTTCAATTGCAATATCAAGAGTCTATGGAGAAAAGAAATCTCGGACGTGATGTTGTGGTTGATGAAAAGCTCTGGTTGCTCGATGAAAGCGAAACACTAGGGTTTATTAAAGTGCGCTCAAAAAAATTTTCTTCGGAGAAAAAAGAAATATCTTCTGAAAGAAAAGCGTTATCTTCTGAAAAAAAGTTACAAAGTAAAGTAAATAAAAAGAAAGTAAATAAAAGCAGTGCAGGGAGCTGCGCTCCCGCGGCCGCTTTCAACAGCAAGGAAGGACTTGTTGAAAAATACGGAGTTTCTGCAGTAGCCGAGTATGAAGCACGTTTCCGAAAGTGGCAGACGAAGCAAGGCGCTGTCCGTGTCGAGATGTATGAGGCTATCTCAAAGTGGATGGAGCGTGACGGCGTAAAGCCAAGAGTCACGGATAACAGCAGCATTGATGTTGATGCGGCGATGAAAGAAATTCTGGACAAATACAAAGGAGGCTCGTAATGAGTACAAGATACATCAACATGTTCCGGGCAAAGGCAGCGTATGACGGGCAGTGGATGTTCGGAGATATCCTGCACGGAACTCACATTAAGCACCCGAGAGGGACTACTACCATCATTCCTGATACAGTGGGAATGTATGCTGAGATGATAGACAAGCACGGCACAAGAGTGTTTGAGCATGATATCCTGAGGTACACCACTATGGGAACACCAATTATCGGTGAAGTTCGCCGTGACAGAGGCAGCTTCTGGCTGTACCGTGATAACGGCAACAAATATCTGCTTTTCTCGCTTATAGGCGGTGGAGAGGTTGAGGTCATCGGTAATATTTTTGATGATCCTCAGTTGATTGCGGAGGGTGAATGACACGAGAAAATTATTCCATCCCCATGTCTGGGAGCTGATTGAGCGCATACTGGAACATTCGGATTTGCGTGGAGATCGCATTGTATTTGTTCAGCGCTGTCTGATATGCGGGAAAATTAAGAAGGTGAGGTTTTGATTTATGGAAAACACCCAATACACCAAAGAGCAGTTAGAGCTGATTATGGAAGAAATCGCAACGTTGCAGGCGGATTTTACCGATGCTATAATGAGAGCAGCCGACAAGATAGATGTTGACCGTGATGGACTGTTTATCCATGCAACAAATGTTTTAGGGATTGCGGCGAGGGTAGGCACATATAAGGATTATGAAATACTGTCGGTTTCAGATGATAAGCCCGTCACTCGTGGAAAGTGGGAAGAACACTTATACGAAGATGGTGAAGATAGCCGAATGTGCTGTTCTGCTTGCAGTAATCCAGCTATTTATGTGTACGGGCATCCGAGGTTTACTAAATTCTGCCCCAACTGCGGCGCAAGAATGGATGGTGATAAGAAATGACTGAAAAAGAAAGGCTCGTTGCTTTAATCAACGAGGCTCAAATTGAGTGCGACGACAATTACGGCATGACACACTCGGGACAGATGGCAGATTATCTCCTCGAAAACGGCGTGATAGCGCCGCCTTGCAAGATCGGGGATAAGGTGTGGTATCACGATTATGTGCCAACAAGCAGAGGCTTGGAAAGAATTTTACGATCGTCCGAAGTCAGGGAGATCACAATAGATTCACACTGTTCGTTTATTACACTTGCGAGTTGCACATCTTTAGCCCTGGAAAAATTCGGCGAGACAGTATTCCTCACCCGTGAAGAAGCTGAGGCGGCGCTTGAGAATATGAAAGGAGCCAGATCATGAACACAACCATTGAAAACGAGATCATTATAGCCGACGAGTCGGCGGCGAGAAGTGCGCTGCAGCAACTGATAGAGCCTCATTTCCATTCAAAACATGGGAATTGTATAAGCAGAAAATGTGTGAATGCAGATACGACCGCATCGACGTTATACAGGTTCTGCTATAAGCACGGCGGCCTCGGAATCAAGCTATTCATCAATCTGGCTCGTGAGTTCGGATATGATGTCGTGTTGAGAAAGCGGGAGGCAGACAATGACAGATAATGAGATTATCAAGGCTTTGGAACATTGCACAGCAGGAGGCGAGGGGTGTAATGGTTGCCCACTGAATGATATGCCGATGGACTGCATAAAGTCGCTCGTGGGGTATGCCCTTGGCCTAATCAAGCGACAGCAGACGGAAATCAAGCAGTTGCAAATAGCATTATTCAAGCAGGAAGAAACGATACAACTGATATCGAAAGAAAAGCAAGAATATTTTGTAAAGTCACTGGCTGTAAAATCCGAAGCAATAACAGAATTTGCGAAAAGGCTGAAAGATATGCACAATCACAACACGACATCTGTTGTGTCACTGGTTACTGTATTCGATAACATCAACAGACTAGTCAAGGAAATGACGGGACTATGATGCTTTTATCGGCGATGA
>JAFSHE010000190.1 GCA_017440445.1 Oscillospiraceae bacterium
ACCTTGCAACACAAAATACTGTAAAAGCAAGGATAGCAAACGGAGGTAAAGATGAATTCTCAGCTTAAACGAGGAACGCTGGAACTCTGTGTATTGTCTATATTAAGCAGCAGCGACTGCTACGGATATGAGCTTGTAAACAAGATATCGGAATGTATGGCGGTTACAGAAGGCACGATATATCCCCTTATGAAACGCCTTAAGGATTCGGGTACGATAGACTCCTATATAGTTGAGTCGCAGGAAGGTCCGCCGAGAAAGTATTACACCATAACCGAAACAGGCAGAACAGAGGTCTCAAGACTAGCCAAGGAATGGTTTGAATTTGTAAAAAGCGTAAACAACCTACTGAAAGGGGAAAGCAGCCAATGACAGCCAAGAATAAAGACGATTTTCTGTTTCAGCTCCACACAGAGCTGCATAGGATAGGCATAGAGGACAACGAGGATATATTCGCAGATTTTGAGGAGCATTTCCGTGCAAGCAGCGAGCAGGGACTGACAGAGGAACAGACCTGCGAAAAGCTGGGCGATGTAAAGGAGATAGCACGCAGCTATGTCGATATCGAAAGCACCAGGATAAACAGCATACTCGCAAATGCAATAGAGGACAGCAGACCTCATGTAAGTCTTGTAAAGCCCGGCAGGTCAGTACCTGCAGCTTCAGTACAGGCAGACGAAGCTGCAGCCTCTGATATTGAAGATACTCCCACAACAGAGATAATCACCGACGAGGTAACACCAATAAGGGAATACACTCCCGAGCATATCGCTATGGAGCCTGCTCCCTCATCAGCCCCTGCATCTGCACCGAGAGTAAACATCGAAAAGTCTGTTCCACCTGTTCAGCCGACTCAGAGTGAGCAGACATCCGAAAGCGTAAGGGAATTTACTCCAGAGCATATCTCTCAGGAAGCTGCTCCTGCGGACGAGAAATCCACCGCAGCCTCATCTGATAACAATGACGCTGCAAAGGACCCCCACAAGGCAGATATTCCTCCGCAGTGCGGATATGACAACGCAGGCAGCGGAAACGGCTTCCGCTGGAGCGATATCAAGGGCAAGGAAGCGAACGTTGATGTAGGCAGACTTATCATGTGGATATGTCTTGACCTGTTCGTTTTCTCCTGGGCGCTGCCTATGCTTGCAACCCTGATAATCGCATTCGGTGGTTTCTCAATAAATATTGTTGTAAATGCCGTATCAGTATTCGGGACAGCATCAATATACCACTTCCTGAGCCAGATCTTCCTTTGCTCCGGTCTCGGCTCTCTCGGAATACTGCTCATTATGCTGACTGTAAAGATGGGCATTGGATTTATCAAGATAATCAGAAACATCATAATCGCTCACGTAAAAGCGATATTCGGAATATAAGGAGGTGCGCACGATATGAAACATTTAGTAGCTATTTTTCTCCCCCTGTGTATCTTCTCATTCATAGCATTCGGCATATCAGTTGCTGTCCTCGGAACGAACGATCCATACAACGCATCCTCAATGACATCAGTCAATGATACCCACACACGGTTTATTGAAGAATATGAATCCATCGAAATCAATTCCAACGCTGTAAACGTAAGCGTAGTACCATCTGACAGCAACGAAACAGTGATCTTCACCACCCACACACTGATGGATACAGTATCCTACTGCGAGGAAGACGGCGTGCTGTATCTCAGTTTTGACAGACGTGTTGACAATATAGGCGATTTCTTTAAGATGATATTCGGCACTGCAACACAATCTGTAATAGTAGCTGTGCCTGAAGCTCAGTATTATTCCATAGAAGTTATATCCAACGCAGGTGCCACCGAAATAAACGGAGTACGTTTCGAAAACGTTGATCTTCAGCTTAACGGCGGAAACCTCACCTTTGCAAACCCTGTTGACTTTATACCCGCAAAGCTTGATGTGGAGCTTAACGCAGGCAACTGTACCATCTACAACGCAGCATGCCGCGAGTATGATATCGCTATGAATGCAGGAAACATCGACGTATACGGTCTGACAGGTACAGGATATCTTGAGATGAACGCAGGAAACGGTAACTTCAACTTTGCTGACCTCAACGGCAATATGAGCCTTTCCGCAAGTGCAGGAAACGTTGATATAAACCTCCCCGAGAATGCCTCTGCTACCATCGACTGCGAAAAGAGCGCAGGCAACGTAAGCATTGACTTCAACGGCAAGGATGACGATATCCACAACAACGAGGAATATGTTATCGGTGACGGCGAGCACGATATATTCGTGGAAATATCCGCAGGTAACATCTCCATCACTGACAGAGTAAAGCAGAAAACTGCACCCTCCCCCGCAACCATAATGATGGATTCCGCCAACTCATCTACATCGGCTCCCGTACAGACTACAATAGTAGATACAGCAGCTAGCTCGGCAGCTGTGGACATCGATCTTGGTGTTTTAGGCGGCATCGAGATAGATGAAAACAACGGCGTAAAGGTTGACGTTGGTCCTGTTGATGTTGACGTGGACGACGACAAGGTAAATGTTGAGGTAGGCAATATCAAGGTCAATGTCGGCTGATAAACACAGTAACTAATTTAACGGAATAGATCAATAATCATTCGGGGCTGCTGAAAAAAGCAGACAGCAGCCCTCACCACAGGTGCGCTCTTTTTATACCATTCGGCATCAGCATAAGGAGTATCCGCAGTGCGGACTTCACTCCTTTACAACTGCCGACTGGTATAATATGTAATACAACCCATTTAATAACACATATTCAACTCACGAAAGGAGTAATAATTATGGAAAAGCAGATCTACAGATTCAACAACGACATCGAAACACTGGAGGTATCCTCCGCAGGCGCAAAGATAATCATCATCCCCCACGACGCAGAGGAATTCTACGCAGAGTACGAAAATCCCAAGGATACACCCGAATTCTGCGCTGTACTCAGCGGAAAGACGCTGACCTTCAAGGAAAAGCTTTCCTTCAGCCTGTTCAACTTCGGCGCAAAGCCCACAGAGGGCTACACAATCACAGTAAAGGTACCCGCAGTAAAGCTGGCTAAACTGAAGGTGAATACTGCAAGCGGCGGCGCTGATATCAGCGGAGTTACCGCAGAGGAATTTGATCTCAACACAGCATCAGGCAGCATCAATGTAAACGCTTGCTTTGACAATGTGAAGGTGCAGTCCGCATCCGGTAACATCTACCTCACAAACCCCGAGGATAAGACTGTAAGCTCTATCAGTGTATGCACTGTTTCGGGCAGCGCCGAGATCAACAATTACAAGGCGGAGAAGTTCAATCTTCATTCTGTTTCGGGAAGAACATCCTACAACAGCGCAACAGGCGCAGGAAAGATCGCTGTTACAAGCGGCAGCGTGGATGTTAAATTTATCGACTGGAATTCCGACCTTGACATCAGCGCAATAAGCGGAAATATCAACGTTTCTCTGCCCGCAGGTTCTGGAATCGACGTTAAGTTTGACGGAGTTTCCGGAATACTCCGCACCGACATCGGCACAACAAAGGGCAGCTACATGAATCTCGGCAAGGGCACATCCGGTCAGATGGGCGGCGAGAACATGCATAAGGTAAACATCTCTATCACAAGCGGTACAATTACCCTCTCTCAGGGTGAAGAAGCATCCGCTAAAACAGGTATCGATCTTGAAAAGCAGGGCGCATAATAGGCACTGTAATGGTTTGGTTATTTTATAAGATTCCTCTCTTTCCCCTGTCGGCTGTCCCGCCGCTTAGCGGCGGGATGGTACGACCTTAATACTGAAAACAACTCTGCACACGGTTCAGCCACAGTTCCGTATGCAGATTAAAATAAATGCCCCCTCGGGGTCATGATGACGATGACCCCGACGCGGCATTACATGAACGATTTAAAACGAATCTGATATATCAGACGGAGTATCTGCGATGAAATATAATTGCAAAAACATTATATCTATTGTTTTGATCTGTTTGCTTGTAACAAGCCTGATTTGGAATTGTATATATAATATGCCTTCGGTAAGTGCAGAGGTTTCACAGATTATTCATTCTAATCCAATAACAAATTTCATGCAGCATCTTTATGATAATTTTCTTGCTCCTCAGATATGTATCCTTGTTTCGTTTATTAACCTATGTTATGCATTTATTAAACTACAAAAGAATTATAAATCCCATAAAATAACTAAGAAAATGCTTTGTATCTACTGTGCGTATGCAATTTTCTCACTTGCCACACTCGTTATACATTGCATCTCGTTCCACTGCATTTTAGGCAGCTTGCTTGCAGGTTAAATAATTTTTTAACAGAGCAATCAACTTGCGATCATAGCAATTCTAAACTACGAAAATAGTTCTGCCGTCGGTTCAGCCACAGTTCCGTTTGCAGATTAACATAAATGCCCCTCGGTGTCATGATGACGATGGTCCCGACGCGGCATTACCCGAAAAACAATAACACTTTATATACAAAGGAGCGATGAACATGTTCCCACCTATTCCTCTTATAAGAAGAAAACACATTGTAAACAAACTGAGAAAAAGCAGTGCTTTCACTCCTGAAACATCGGTTACGCTGGCTGATGCGGGTGTGATAAACCCAAGCTGCTTCAAGCGAGTTACCGAGCGGCTGATAAAGAGCGGTGTTATCGCTCCCTTCGAAAACGGCAGGTTTTATCTGCTTGACAAAAAATAAATTCTCCCCTTGCCGATCAGTGCAAGGGGAGATATTTTATCTGTATACACAAAACAGGCGGCATTTCTGCCGCCTGTCGTAGGTTTTATTCGTTTGCTATATTAGCCCTCGAACTCTTCCTTGTACATCTTGTCCATCTCAACGAGGTGCTTGTACTTAGCCTTAGCGTTCTTCTCAGCGATATCGAACAGCTCAGTTGCTCTCTCGGGGTTAGCACGCATCAGAGAGTTGTAACGTACCTCTCTCATCATGAATGCCTTATAATCGCCTGTGGGAGCCTTGCTGTCGAGAGAGAAGGGAGACTTGCCCTCTGCTGCAAGTGCAGGGTTGAAGCGGAACAGGTGCCAGTAACCAGCCTCTACTGCTTCCTTCTCAACCTGCTGAGCGATGGTCAGACCGCCCTTGATACCGTGGTTGATACAAGGAGCGTAAGCGATGATCAGGGAAGGACCATCATAAGCCTCAGCCT
>JAFSHE010000191.1 GCA_017440445.1 Oscillospiraceae bacterium
CTCCTTATTGCGTATGTCGTTGAAGCTGTATACCATGAATATCACCTCTTTTAAAGGTAATATATGCGGACATTTTGACGAAAATTCGGGACAAGTGTACTACTCAGAGTTCTTCTCACGTCTTAGGGATATTGTAATCATCATAAAGCCTAACCACACAAGCGGCTGCACGACCGCATCACCATAGCCGAACCCTAGCTTCACAAGCATAAAAATATGACCTGCGGCATACAGGGCAAACACAACGACCGCAGGTATCTTAGTCCTGATAATTCCGACCGTTGTAAGCATATACACAGCAATTATTGCAAGCTCTATCAGGAATCCATAATTTATCCCAAAACCCCGTTCTATATTATTTATAACAGGTACTGCCGCATCAAGCACCATAGGCACTGTAAAAAGCCACGGTCTGTTTGTGATAAAAGAACTAAGACACAGCACGACAAATGCAGCGTGTGCAATTATATTGGTTACAGCCGATACGGATATTCCATTATTGTAACGAAACAGTAAACGGTATCCGTCAGGCGGATTATTTTCAGGCAGAATACTGTGCGCAACATAATCAACGCTCCAAGTCGGCTCAATGGCGAACAACGTAAAAAACAGCGCACCCAAAGCACACACTGCCGCTATGTATCTAAATGGGTCTTTAGCAGATATTTTAAAACTGGCTCTTTTCATATTATCCCTCCTACACAAAAGCAGAGGGCAAAAGCCCTCCGCAAGTTATTCAATAAGGCTCAAAACATACTCCACAGCATCCTCCAGAGTTCCCTGCGGGAATGCGGAATAGTCCTCGTCCTTCGGGTTTTCAAGCCACTCTGGGACGAGAAACACCTTCATACCTGCCTTTGCGGCTGCCATATCGTCCTGCACGCTGTTTCCTACCATCACGCACTCCTCGGGAGAAACGCCCAGCTTTTCGGCAATCTCGGTGAAGTATGCGGGGTGCGGCTTGCAGTATGTACTGTTATCATAATGCGTGATATGGTCGAAATCCTCGGGAGAAAGTCCCACCCAGCTTAAACGGGTATACATTCCGTCTGCGGGGAACATGGGATTTGTCGCAAGAGCAACATTAAGTCCCGCCTTTCTCAGCCTTTCGATAAGCGGCATCCTGTCAGCCTCGTACCTAACAACGCACTGCGCCTTTCTGAACTCGTTTGTGTAGAACTCGTCGCACAGCGGCTTTGCATCGGGCATGCCCTCGTTCATGGAATAAAAAACATCCCAGAAGCGCTTTGAGTTAAGGCAGCTTCCGTCATTCACCACCATCGCCCTTGTTCCCGCCCACACGGATTTTACAGTGTGGTCAGGCTCGTAGCCGAGGGGCGCAAGCTTCTTGCAAAGCTCACCGAAGTACACCTTGATGAACTCCTCCTGCTGAAAGGGAATGAGCGTTCCGTCCATGTCAAACAATACTGTCGTTATCATCTGTTTTCCTTTCTGCCCTGCGCTTTGCAAGTATCATGTGCTGCTTTTCCAGCTTTTTCTCGTAGGAGGCTATCGCACTCTCGTCTGCACGGTATATAATGCGGACAGCATTCCATAGCTCCGCTGTTGCCCTTCTGCAGGTGAGCTTCACCAGAAATTCGCCGTGCTTTTCGCACTCACAGATAGTAGACTTTTTACCGCCGCCGAATGAAAGCCACTCACGTGAGGTCATCACCTCACGGCAGTCGGGACAAGGCACACCTGCCACTCGTTCATCACGAAGTACGGTGCGGTAATCCTTAATATTCTTTATCACATCCTGACGCAGTGCGACACGGATGCCCGCAGACATGCAGGCATACTCCGCAAGACCCTTCTGCATATCGAGATGACGGCACACCTGAAAGGTAAACCACGCATCGTTCATAGCGTCATGAGCCTGTGCGTCCATCGGTATCCTTAGACGCTCCACAGCGTCGGACAGCGACCACTGTGTGCGCTCGTTGTCTATCTGATTTTTGTAGATAAGCTGAAGATTGATGTAGTCGTTGCCCCAGGACGGCTCAAAGCCGTGTATTGCGAGATTATCGGACAGCATCGCCACATCGTCAAAGCCCCATATGATGAAGCGGAAATCATCACCGCACCATGCCTTAAAGCGTGCGAATGCCTCGGGGAACTTTTCACCCAGTGCAAGCTGCTCGCTTGTGATGCCCGTTATCTTCTCCACATGGCGGTTCATCTTTCTATAATATTTCGGTGCGATATTTATTTTCAGCGTGTCGATAAGCTCGAAGTTCTCGTCCGTCTTGACAGCGCCTATCTGTATTATCTCACCACGGAGTATCACAGGACTCTGGACCACCTTTGAGCGCTCAAGAGCCTGATTCCACTCCATATCCAAAATGATATAGTTCATTTAATTCACATTCCTTAAGATCAGAGCATGAGCTTTCCGCCGACTGTCTGCTTGCGCCACTCAACGAACTCGTCATAGGTACCCATTCTGTCATAGCAGCCGTTTTCGGTTATCTCGATGATGCGGTTTGCGGCAGTCTGGAGTATCTCATGGTCGTGAGATGCAAACAGGATATTTCCCTTGTACTCGGAAAGTCCGTTATTTACAGCGGTGATACTCTCCAGGTCGAGATGGTTTGTAGGTCTGTCGAGTATCAGCACGTTGCTCTGGAACAGCATCATTCTGGAGAACATGCAGCGTACCTTCTCACCACCCGAAAGCACGTTTACGGGCTTGAAAACATCGTCGCCGCTGAACAGCATCCTTCCGAGGAAGCCACGCAGGTAGCTTTCTGTTTCATCCTTGGAATACTGACGCATCCAGTCGAGGATGGAAAGCTGACAATCGTTGAAATATGCGCTGTTGTCGTTGGGGAAATAGCTTACGGATGTGGTGCTTCCCCACTTGTAGCTGCCCTCGTCAGGCTCCATCTCGCCCATCAGAATCTTAAACAGGGTGGTAACTGCTATCTCATTGTTTCCGATGAAGGCTATCTTGTCGTTCTTTCCGACAGTGAAGCTGACATCATTCAGCACCTTTACGCCGTCAACTGTCTTGGAGATGCCTGATACCTGAAGTATATCCTTACCCACCTCACGCTCGATATCAAAGCCGATGTAGGGGTACTTTCTGCTGGATGCGGGAAGCTCCTCAACGGTCAGCTTGTCTATCAGCTTACGGCGGGAGGTAGCCTGCTTACTCTTGGATTTGTTTGCAGAGAATCGTGCGATAAAGTTCTGTAACTCCTTTATCTTCTCCTCTGCACGCTTGTTCTGCTGCTTTATCATGCGCTGGATAAGCTGAGAGGACTCGTACCAGAACTCGTAGTTACCAACGTACATCTTTATCTTGCCGTAGTCGATATCAACGATGTGTGTACACACGTTATTGAGGAAGTGACGGTCATGGGATACTACGATGACCGTACCGAAATACTCCGCAAGAAAGTCCTCCAGCCACGAAACTGCGTCGATATCAAGGTGGTTTGTAGGCTCGTCCATCAGGATGATGTCAGGGTTTCCGAACAGGCACTGTGCAAGCAGCACCTTTACCTTCTCGTTACCTGTAAGGCTGTCCATCTTCTGGTAGAGTATCTCCTCGGGAAGTCCCAGACCCTGGATGAGCTTGGATGCGTCAGACTCTGCCTCCCAGCCGTTAAGCTCTGCAAACTCGCCCTCAAGGACTGCCGCTCTGTCGCCGTCCTCATCGGAGAAATCCTCCTTGGCATACAGTGCGTCCTTCTCCTGGATGATATCATAAAGGCGCTTGTTGCCCATGATAACGGTATCCTGAACGGTGTACTCGTCATAAGCATAGTGGTCCTGCTTCAGCACGCTCATGCGAAGCTCCTCGGGCATGGAAACGCTGCCCTTAGTAGGCTCCAGCTCGCCGCACAGCGCCTTAAGGAACGTGGATTTTCCTGCGCCGTTGGCGCCGATTACTCCGTAGCAGTTGCCGGGGGTGAATTTAAGCTCAACATCCTTGAACAGAAGCTGTCCGCCGAAGCTGATGCTAAGATCAGAAACTGTAATCAATGCATTATCTCCCTTCAGTCGATAACAATGAGGAATGAGGAGTGAGGAATTAGGAATTAAGGTGCGGCTTCGCCGCTTATCTCAATTTACTTCGACACGACCATATTCATTTATTATCTTTCATAGTTTTTGTAATGGCTGATAGGATCTTCTTTATTTCTATACAATCAGACATCATGGAATTATATTCGTTTTCAGTAATATACTCGCTCAAACAAAGTAATTCAAGCCAGTATTCTGTTTCGGCACATTCCTTGAACGCAATGTACATCTTAGCAAGGAAATCATTATTGCTTATTGCACATTCTGCCTCGGCAATATTAGCGCCGATACTTGTACCGCAGCGCAGTATCTGCTTTGAAATGACCAGTTCTTTCTTTTCGGAGCATAAATATTTATAAAGTTTTATTATGCGTAAAGCAAAAATCTTGCTTTTCTCAAAAACCACATTTTCTTTCATAATATCATTTGAAATGTCGGAACTCATCTGCGGCGAAGCCGCTTTTTATCCGTCCGACGAAGTCGGACACCGAAATTCCTCATTCCTCACTCCTAATTCCTAACTGATCTGATCAGATCTTTGCAAATGCCTGCTCCAGGTCTGCGATGATGTCGTCAACATTCTCAAGACCAACAGAGAAGCGGATAAGACCGCCGTCGATACCTGCCGCAACAAGCTGCTCGTCTGTGAGCTGTCTGTGTGTTGCGGAAGCAGGATGAAGTACGCAGGTGCGGATATCCGCAACATGCACCTCATTGGAAGCAAGCTTCAGGCTGTCCATGTACTTCACAGCAACGGAGCGTCCGCCCTTGATGGAGAACGAAATAACGCCGCTTGTGCCGAGGGGCAGGTACTTCTTTGCAAGCTCATGGCCCTTGCTTGTGGGAAGCGCAGGGTAAGTGATGAACTCTGTCTTGCCTGTGCTTTCGATATACTGAGCCACCTTGAGTGCGTTAGCGCAGTATCTCTCCATTCTTACAGCCAGTGTTTCAAGGCCGAGGTTGAGCAGGAAGGAGGAATGTGCAGCGGGATAGCAGCCGAAATCTCTCATAAGCTGCATTCTTGCCTTTGTGATGTAGGGAGCTGCGGGGTAATCTCTTGTGTATACAACGCCGTGATAGCTCTCGTCAGGCTCTGTCATGCAGGGGAACTTGCCGCTTGTCCAGTCGAACTTGCCGCTGTCAACGATAACGCCTCCGACCTGTACAGCGTGACCATCCATGTACTTGGATGTGGAGTGAACTACGATATCAGCGCCCCACTCGATGGGTCTGCAAAGAACGGGTGTAGCGAATGTGTTGTCGATAATGAGCGGAACTCCGTGTGCGTGAGCCACCTTTGCCCACAGCTCGATATCAAGAACTGTGATAGCGGGGTTTGCGAGTGTCTCACCGAATACAGCCTTTGTGTTCTCCTTGAAGGCTGCGGAGAGCTGCTCCTCTGTTGCGTCATGCTCAACGAAGATGCACTCGATGCCAAGCTTCTTCAGTGTAACAGCAAAGAGGTTGATGGTTCCGCCATAGATGGAGGAGGACGCAATAAAACTGTCGCCTGCCTCACAGATATTCAGGATGGAAAGCAGGGACGCAGCCTGTCCGCTGGAGGTACACATAGCAGCAACGCCGCCCTCCATAGCTGCGATCTTCTTTTCAACGCAGTCTGTGGTGGGGTTCTCAAAGCGGGAGTAGATAAGGCTCTTTGTAGGATCGTCGAATACCGCAGCAACATCGTCTGTGGAATCGTAAACGTATGTGGTGCTCTGTACGATAGGCATTACTCTGGGCTCGCCGTTTTTGGGAGTATATCCCTCGTGTAAGCATTTGGTTTCCATTTTCATAATAACAACTTCCTTTCTATTTGTCCTCCGTATGGAGTGATCTGCATTACTTATCGCCGTTTATTATTCATTTTCGGCAGATATACGTTATAAGTATATCACATTTCTTTTACTTTTACAAGACCTGACAGCTCTTTTTTTGGAAGCATATTGCAAATCTTATATGTTTCCTGCGCTGGACTTTGCCCACATAAGCAAAGAAAAACGCAGATACCGCATCAATACAACAAAAATCGGCAGAGCCTATGCCCTGCCGATGATATGCTGTTTTTTTATTACAGGTAGATCTTCTTGGCTCTGTAAAGCACCATGAAGCTGTAATATCTTCTCATGTAGAAGTTGATGAACTGGAAACCGATACCGAACAGCGGAGGAAGGAACTCCAGGAAAACGATAAGGATTATCTGACCTGATGTATACGCTGTGGGATCAACTGTTACATCGGAATTCTGCATGATCATGTATGTAGTGTAGATAACGATGATAGCCTCGGGAACCATTACCCAGCCTCTGCCTGCGTTATAGCCATTGAAAAGGAGCAGACAGCCGATAAGAGAGATAAGCACGATAAGGAAAATGAAAAATCCGCTGAATATCTCAAGATTGAAGTTTACGATAGCAACTGCTGTATAGAATACAAAGAAAGCAATAGCAAGGATACATGCACGGGTCTTGCCCTTTTCTGCGTCCTTGAGCCAGGCTCTGTGCTCATTAACTAATTTTGAATCTGCCATAATGAAAAAATCCTTTCCAGAACACGCTATGTAATTGATTACATCTACACAGCTTTATATAGTCTATGTTCATATAATATTATACAACACATTGATGATACAGTCAACACACTTTTGTCAAATTCGTTAAATTCCATAAATCATTTCAATGGACTTTGGGAAATTCGACCATTAATGCTTAGTCAAGGAATACCCTCAGATTCTTGCTGCGGGAAGCCTGACGCAGCTTTCTCAGTGCCTTTGCCTCTATCTGGCGGATACGCTCTCTCGTTACCTTGAACTCCCTGCCTACCTCCTCAAGAGTGTGGGAGCGGTCGCTGCCTATGCCGTAGCGGAACTTCAGCACGTCACGCTCACGCTCGGGGAGAGTGTCAAGCGCCTTGTTAAGCTCGTCCTTGAACACCGCCTGCATAGCGCTGTCGATAGGTGCGGGAGCGTCCTCGTCGGGGATGAAGTCGCCAAGATAGCTGTCCTCCTCCTCGCCTACGGGAGCCTCAAGGGAAACAGGGTCCTGTGCGATGCGTACTATCTCACGAACTCGCTCGGGCTGCATGTTAAGCTCCTTTGCTACCTCCTCGATGGTAGGCTCATGACCGTTCTTGTGAAGCAGCAGGTTCTGCGCCTTCTTTACCTTTGTGATGGTCTCCACCATGTGAACGGGGATACGTATAGTTCTCGCCTGGTCTGCGATAGCCCTTGTGATGGACTGTCTTATCCACCATGTTGCGTAGGTGGAGAACTTGTACCCCTTTGTATGGTCGAACTTCTCAACAGCCTTGATAAGTCCGATATAGCCCTCCTGAATGAGGTCAAGGAAGGGCATGCCCCTGCCCACATAATGCTTTGCGATACTTACAACAAGGCGGAGGTTTGCCTCGATAAGCCTGTCACGGGCGGTCTCGTCGCCTGAGGTTATCTTCTCGGCGAGCTGTATCTCCTCCTCAGTTGAGAGCAGCGGGATACGGCCTATCTCCTTAAGATGTATCTTGACAGGGTCGTCCACTGCGATACCGTCAGCGGAATACTCTCCGTCATCCTCAGTAAAATCAAGGGCATTGGTAAGGTCTGTATCTATATTGTAATCGTCAACTATCTCGATGTTATTGCTCTCGAAATCGTCATAGAGCTTATTTATCTGTTCAACGTCGAAGTCAAGCTCCTCAAGGGCGTCTGTTATCTCCTTAGTGGTGAGCTTTCCGCTCTGCTTGCCGTGGTCAAGGAGTTCTGCAAGCACTGTTTTTGAATTATTAGCCATTCTGTGAATTCCTTTCCTTTCAGCGTCACCGCCTGTGCGCCTCACGGCGCTGTACGGTAGTGCTTATTTTTTGGTACGTTTTGTCCTATGTAGTGATGCGTAGTATGCTATGCTGTGATGTTATTAATAATGCTCATGCTGTCGGCATATCATTCAAGGAAATCCTTGAGCTTTCTGCTTCGTGTGGGATGGCGCAGCTTTCTCAGCGCCTTTGTTTCTATCTGACGGATACGCTCTCTTGTTACCTGGAACTCCTGTCCTACCTCCTCAAGGGTGCGCTGTCTGCCGTCAATAAGTCCGAAACGCAGGATTATTACACGCTTTTCCCTCTCAGTGAGAGTATCCAGTACCTCGCCCAGCATCTGACGCAGCACGCTGTTGCAAGCCTCGTCTGCGGGAGCGGGAGCGTCCTCGTCGGGGATGAAGTCGCCAAGATGGCTGTCCTCCTCCTCGCCGATGGGAGTTTCAAGAGAAACAGGGTCCTGTGCTATCCTGATTATCTCTCGTACCTTGTCGGTTGGCATTCCGAGCTGCTCGGCTATCTCGTCGTCGCTTGGCTCACAGCCGTTTTCGTGGAGAAGCTGGCTCTGCATCTTCTTTACCTTAGTGATGGTCTCCACCATGTGTACGGGGATACGGATAGTTCTCGCCTGGTCTGCGATGGCTCTTGTGATGGACTGTCTTATCCACCATGTTGCGTAGGTGGAGAACTTGAAGCCCTTTGTATAATCAAACTTGTCCACCGCCTTGATAAGGCCCAGATTGCCCTCCTGGATAAGGTCAAGGAACTGCATTCCACGTCTTACATACTTCTTTGCGATACTTACAACAAGTCTGAGGTTAGCCTCGCTCAGGCGCTTTTTAGCAGCGGGGTCGCCTGTTGCCATGCGCTCTGCAAGCTTTATCTCCTCCTCGGTGGTAAGCAGCGGGATACGGCCTATCTCCTTAAGATACAGCTTTACAGAGTCATCCGCAAGCATTCCGTCGGAGTCGTAGGAATCATCGTAATCCTCGCTCTCAGCGAATTCAAGGATATTCTCGATGTCAAGGTCAGCCGTATAGTCGTCAACTATCTTTATGCTGAGATTGTCAAGCTCCTCATAAAGCGCATTTATCTGCTCTGCGTCAAAATTCAGCTCCTCAAATACATCGGTTATCTCCTTTGCGGTGAGGCTGCCCTTCTGCTTTCCGTGGGCGAGCAGCTCACGCAGTGCCGCTGAATTGGTGGTGTTTTCGCTCATTTGTTCTTTTTCTCCTTTTGCTTTTGTACGAATGCCAGCAGCTCATCTGTACTCATGCTGCCTGCGTCTTTTTTTTCTGCGCCCTCGCTGTACTCGTTGAGTGTTTTTATATAATCACCGAGAACGTCAGTATCATGCGAAAAAATCGCAAAATCGTTAAGTATACCTGTTATCCTGCCCATTTCAGAGCCGTCAAATTCCTCGTTGAAGCCTGCCATTTCAAGGCTGAGCCCCGCTTCGAGGCGGTTTTTCATAAAATCAAACACACGTCTGTTGAAATCCGTAGCAAAGCCGCCCTTAAGCTCCCTTTCGATGTAGCCGAGCTTTTCGGGGTTGTTGTACAGAAAGCACAGTATTCCGCGCTCCGCCTTTTCCTCCCTCGGGAGCTTTGCGGACTGCGGATTTATCTTATCCGTATTACGGGGATGTATCAGATTATTAGTCTCGTCACGCTTGCTGCGCTTCATGCGGCGCTCCATCTCGCTCTTTACGGCGAAGCGGACTGTTTCCGCAGGAATTCCCGCTGTTTCAGCGGTGCGGGAGATATACACATCCCTGTCGAGAGGGTTGCTTATCTGCGCAAGGAATACCACCGCTCTTTTCAGATAAGTGGAGCGGTCCTCGTCCTTGTTTGTAAGGTCAAGACCGTTTCCCAGCTTTGAAAGCTCGTAATCGATGGCGCCGCCCGAGCTTTCCAGCAGATGTGCGAAGGCCTCTGCACCGTATTTTGTGATGAACTCGTCAGGGTCCTTTGCGCCTGTCATTTTAAGCACACGTGCCTTTACTCCTGCCTCGGTAAGCAGGTTTATTCCCTTGGAGGCTGCCTTTTGCCCGGGGCCGTCCGAGTCGTAGGAGAGGATGACCTCGCTCTTTCCCATGCGCCCGATAAGCCGTGCCTGGTTTGCGGTTATGGCTGTACCGAGGGTCGCCACCGCACTGTTGAAGCCCGCCTGATGCATGGCGATAACGTCCATGTAGCCCTCGCAGAGGATGAAGTAATCCGCCTTTGAGTTTTTGGCGTAGTTCAGCGCAAAAAGCGTTTCACGCTTCTGGAAAACAAAGGTCTCATCACTGTTGAGGTACTTCGCAGGCGAGTCCGGGTCGAGGGTACGTCCGCCGAAAGCGATAACGTTTCCCCTCGTGTCGAATATCGGGAACATAACACGGTTTCTGAACTTGTCATAAACACGGTTGTTGTTACGTGCAAGCAGTGCGCCCTGCACAAGCTCGTCATCCGAGAAGCCCTTGCTCCTCATGTAGAAGTGCAGCTTATGGTAATCATTCGGTGCAAAGCCTATTCCGAAGCGCTTTATCGTATGCAGGGAGAGGTTTCTTCCAGTGATGTAGTTGTAGCCCGCTCTCCCCTCCTCGGAAAATAGCATCTCGTGGAAGAACTTTCCCGCAGTGCGGTTCATCTCGTAAAGCCGCTGGCGAAGCCGTGCGGAGCCGTCGTCCCTGTCCTCGGGCATTGCCATGCCCGCACGCTGCGCAAGAAAGCGCACCGACTCCATATAGTCAAGATTTTCTATATTCTTTATAAATGTGACCACATCGCCGCCTGCTCCGCAGCCGAAGCAGTAGAAGCTCTGTGTATCGGGGTATATGTGGCAGGAGGGCGTTCTCTCGGAATGGAACGGACAGCGGCAGGAATAGGTACTTCCCGAACGCTTGAGCTCCACATAGCCCTGTACTACCGAAACTATGTCGTTATTGTCACGAAGCTCCCTCAGGAAACCGTCAGGCAGAGCCATAGAAAACACTCCTTTCCGAGTATACTGAAACTATATCAGAGCTTTGCAGCTCCTCCTGCCCATCCCTTAGGCAGGCATATCTCCTTGAAGAGATTAACAGCGTAATCATCGGTCATTCCGCTGATGAAATCACCCGCCGCCACGGGGAGAGAATACTCCTCCGCAAGCCGCCTGTACAGCGCAGGCATCTTATCGGGATTTTTCGTGAAAAACTCAAACAGAAACTCTATAATGTGATTTGCCTTGTCCTTTTCCGCAACGGTAGGCGCAGCCCTGTACACCCGCTGAAACATGAACTCCCGCAGCTCGTCGTGAGCCTGCTTTACCGTTTCGTCCATGCCGATATGCTCCGCTCCGTGCTGCACGATAGAGCGCACAAGCGTGGATATCCTCTCGGATTTGGTGCGTCCAAGCACCCCGACAGGCTCCTGCGGCAGGTCGCTGTCCTTTATAACTCCGCCACGGATGGCGTCCTCTATATCATGATTGATGTAGGCTATCTTGTCGCAGTAGCGCACCACCATCCCCTCACGGGTGAAAGGCTCGGGGACGTTGCCCGAGGTGGTGTGTCCCACGATGCCGTCAATCACCTCTGCGGTGAGGTTAAGGCCTTTTCCGTCCTTCTCGATAAGCTCCACCTCACGCTTTCCCTGAACATTATGGGAAAAACCATCGGGAAGCAGCTTTGCAAGCGCCCTCTCCCCGTCATGCCCGAAGGGAGTATGGCCAAGGTCGTGACCCAGTGCGATAGCCTCGGTAAGGTCCTCGTTAAGTCCCAGTGAGCATGCCACAGTGCGTGATATCTGACTTACCTCCAGCGTATGGGTAAGCCTTGTGCGGTAGTGGTCGGAGTGCGGTATCAGGAACACCTGCGTCTTGTGCTTAAGCCGTCTGAATGCGTTGCAGTGGATTATCCTGTCACGGTCACGCTGAAAATCCGTGCGGAAATCACAGGGCTGCTCATACACCGCCCTGCCACGGCTGTCGCAGGACTTACATGCGTACTCGCTGAGAATACGCTGTTCGTTTTCCATTATCCGTTCACGAGGAAGCATAGCAACACCCCACATTCGTTATCAGCGGCAGGCAGATACACCCACCTGCCCCATAAAAGACGAGATAACGCGCCCGTTTACGAACGCGTTTTGCCTCAATATATTCTGACGGATATCCAAATGATATCCCTGCAAAAATCTTCTTCTATAATTATATACAGACTTCGACCCGCTTAAACCTTTTTCTCAGAATATTTTTGTTAATTCTGCGCAAAATCGAAGTTTATTTTTTGTACACTCTGCACATCTACGTTTCCGTTACAGGTATCGACAAGCTTTGATCTCAGATTTTCCGAGCTTTCCTCACGGATGAACAGCGATATCTTCACGTTGTCCTCGAACCTTTCCTCGGTCACTCTCGCATCGAACTCCACGAACACCTGCGGAAGCCTTCCGTACAGCCCGTAATCCACCGTGACCAGAAGCTCCTCAGCCGCCGCCATGCACTTTATCTGAGCTGCGTCCACTGCGTCCTTTGCGCCCTTTGTATAGGCACGGACAAGTCCGCCTGCGCCAAGCATTATTCCGCCGAAATAGCGTGTAACGACACAGCACACATCGGTCAGTCCCTCCTTGCGCAGCACCTCGTAAATAGGAACTCCCGCAGTGCCGCCAGGCTCCCCGTCGTCGCTGTGACGTGCGGCGTTATTCTCCCGCAGGATGTACGCATAACAGTTGTGAGTAGCCTTACGGTGCATGGCACGTATCTGCTCGATAAAAGCTATCGCCTGCTCCTCAGTCTGCACAGGACAGAGGTAGCCTATGAACTCGCTCTTTTTTTCGATAAATTTCGCCTCGCATGGCGCAGCGATGGTCTTGTATTCCATAGAGTACACCCTTTATTAATTGAAATGTGACGAAATATTTTCTTTACTTAGATGCACGGCAAGCCGTGTCCCTACACGAAAACCCGCAAATAACGCAAAAACTCACGCACAACTGATTATGCGTGAGTTTTGGTTATACTGCAATTAAAAAATCACAATTACTTGCCGATGTTGTAACGCTTCTTGAATCTGTCTACACGTCCGCCTGTATCAACCAGCTTCTGCTTACCAGTGAAGAAGGGGTGGCACTTGGAGCAGATCTCTACTCTGATATCACCCTTTGTGGAGCGTGTCTCGATCTCGTTACCGCAAGCACATCTGATAACAGCAGCTTCGTATGCGGGATGGATTCCTTCCTTCATGTATGTCACCTCAATCCGTAATTAAAATTACTCATTACAAGTTGTAATTATATCATACTTTTTTCTAAATTGCAATAGGTTTTTTAAAAAATTTTCTTAAAAACCGAGAATTTTTGTGAAATCAGCGGAGAGTGCGCTCTGCAGAGCCATTGCATCAGCCTTTTCAGCGCCCTTTGTGGTATAATATACCTTTATCTTAGGCTCAGTACCCGAGGGTCTGATGATAACACTTGCATCATCTGCAAGATAGAATGTGATAACATCGCTCTTGGGGAGTGTCAGCGCCTCAACTGCGCCTGTTTCTGCACAGGTCTTGGTGGAAGCCTTGTAGTCAGCCACAGCCACCACCTTTACGCCGCCAATGGTCTTGGGAGCATTAGCACGGAGGGAAGCCATGATCTCCTGCATACGCTGCATTCCGCTTGCGC
>JAFSHE010000192.1 GCA_017440445.1 Oscillospiraceae bacterium
ACTACTACGCTCATCTGCATGCTCCTTTCTTTAAGTTAGTTATAACTAACCCATAAGTATAATATCATATTCTGCTATATTTGTCAAGAGGATTTTTGAATATTCCATAGAAAATCCCGTCCATGCGTGCATGAACGGGATGTGTTATATGCAATTATTCTTCCTCAGCAGTAGCGAACTGGCTCTCGTGTCTTGTGAAGAAATCTGTTCTGGGAGGCAGGAACTTCAGCTTGTGCTGCTCGCCTGTGAAATAGGTCAGCGGCTCGAAGATGGTATCCCAACTCCAGATACGGTCATCCACCTGCAGGTACTCCTGAAGCTTTTCGGTGCCGAATGGAGCCATCGGGTGCAGAAGAACTCCTGTGATACGGATGATGTAGAAAAGGTTTGCAAGAGCCTGTGCAGCTTCCTCTACGGGCTGATCCTCCTTCAGTGCCTTTGCCATGTACTTGCTGCCGTTTCTGATATAGCTGTCAAGTACATAAGTACACTGGTGGAACGCAAACTTGGACATGTGACGCTCGTATTCAAGCACTGCCTTCTTAGCTTCCTCAACGAACTTCTCCTCGGGAGCGAAGTCGGGCATTACTCCGTCAAACAGCTTCTGTGTGGTATAGAACGCTGTGCGTATCATACGGTTGTATACGTTAGAGAGCAGCAGACCGTCCTTTACAACGGGGTCTGCATCCTCGGGCTTTGCAGAGGGGTTGTAGGGCTTGGGCATGAAGCTTACAGAACGCTGGCCAAGACCAAGACCAAGCCAGTGCATACGAAGCTGCTCGGGAGTGTAGAAGTTAAGCAGGTCATCAGCCATAGGAGGCTTGATATCGCCTGAGCTGGAAGCCTTCTTATCGAGGAACAGGATGTGGTGATTAGCCACGATAACAGGCATCTGAAGCTCGCCTTCTGCGGGGTCGGCGGTCTTTTCGGCAGCCGCCTGCTGAGCCATCCACATAGCAGGCTCCGCAACACCGTAGAAGTAGATGTTATCCTGTCCTATAAACTGATATACATTAGCATCCTTGCTGCACCAGTACTGCTTCCACTCGTCAGCGGACTTGCCGCACTGCTCCAGATAGGTCTTTGTGAAGCTGATAGGCGCCCACAGCGACTCGGGCCATACCCATACGGTCAGGTCCTTGCTCTCCTCGTCAAACTCGGGAGCAGGAACGCCCCACTCGATATTTCCTGTCAGACGGAAAGGAACAAGCGTCTTACCTGTACGGTAACGGATACCGTTATCAGTGAGTATCTTACAAGCCTCGTCACAGGCAGAGAGTGTAGTGAACTCAATGGTGAAGGAGGGCTTCTTCGGCTCCTCAAGGTAGTTATGCTCGGGCATTGTGGGTCTGAGGGCAAGATACTTCTCCTCGAACTCACGCTTTACATATATCACGGGTGCCTTAAGGAACTCATCGATGGTCTTCCACACAACAGGACGGATATCCTTGCGCTTCTGCATCTCGCCTACCCATTCCTTAAGCAGCTTTTCATAATCACGCAGCTTGAAGTACCAGTTTGTAACGGGCTTCATAGTGGGAGTTTCGCCTGTAAGGGTAGATTTGGGGTCAATAAGGTTCTCAGGCATGTACTGGTGACCCAGTGCGCACTCGTCCGCATAGCCCTTCTCGTGGCAGCCCTCTACGGGACATTTTCCCTCTACCTGTCTGCCGTTGAGGAACACACCTGCCTTTTCATCAAAGAACTGCATGGTGGTTATCTTATTGAGCTGACCCTTCTCGTGGAGGGAGTTGAGGAACTCCATGGTATACTCCGCATGGACCTCCTTTGCCCTGTCAAGACCTGACGCTGCAAACAGGTTGGGAGATACTCCGTAGGATGCGAGAGTACGCTTCTGCTTCTCGTGATTGCTTCTTACAAAATCCTCCAGAGAGCCTTCAAACTCGCCGTTTGCTACCTTTTTTCTCCAGCCCTCTGCGATGGGAGAGCCGTAGCAGTCTGTACCGCTTACGAACACAACGTTCTCCTTACCGATGCGGTCACGCAGAAATCTCGCATAGGTATCGGCAAACACGAGCATACCGCCCACGTGTCCGAAGTGAAGCTCCTTATTACCGTAGGGCATACCGCCTGTAACGACAGCACGCTTCGGGAATACGGGACGGGGGATCTCAAAAGGCTTCTGAGCCTTATTGTTTTTATCTGACATAGAAAATCGTTCCTTTCTATTGTATAACATTTTTACATCTTAGTATATCACAATTCCGCTTTTATTTCAAGTATTTTTCGCATCATAAAGCGAATTTATTGCAGAAGCTCCCTGCGGATAAGCTCTATCATGATGGAGGTATTCAGTGCGATAGCGTCCTCGGGATATATCTCCGCAATATATCCTCGTCTGTACCGCTCCTTGAAATCGCTGATTATCGCCTCCTCAGAAAGCCCTTTCTCCAGGCGCTCTAGAATAAACTGAGCCGCTTCCTCCGACGCACGCTTTGCGTTCTTCAGGAAGAACTCCGTCTGCTTTTCATCCAGAATTCCCAGATGCGGAGAGAGAAGTCTGTCTATCTTAAGCGCAGTAACACGGTCGATGGCTTTAAGCGACATCTCATATCCCACAAGATAGGATGGCACGATAAGCTCGCCGCCGTCATATACTCCTATCGTTTCGGAGGAAAGAAACAATCCACGTTCCTCGCAGTAAAAGCCCACCGAACACTTGGTATGCCCGGGAAGCTCCAGCACCTTAAAGCTCATATCTCCCGCGCGGATGACATCTCCGTCCTTGCATGGAATATCCACACGAAGCTCGCCGCCGAGGAACTCGTATTCAGGCGCTCCGCACTTGTCTGCGAACTTTCTGTCAAGCTCCCGCATTACACGCTGTGCGCCCTCACGCCTGAAGATATCTGCGGCGTACTCCCCTGCGACCACCTTTGCCTCAGGATAGCAGCGCAGGATATATGCACTTCCCAGTGCGTGGTCGTAATGGGAGTGCGTAAGAAAGATGTAATCAAGTCCACGCCCGCCTAGCTGCTTTTTAATATTCTCGGCCACCTGAAAGCCTGTAAATCCGAAGCCTGTATCATACAGTATAGCCGTTTTTCCGTCGTCGATAAGAAATGCGCTGTCGCCCTGCTGAACACGCACATCAGTTACTTTAATGTCGTTCATGTTATCTCCTGCCTTTATTTTCTACAAAACACATTATATAATCTTTTTAAGAAAAAATCAAGTAGAAAAAACGCTGCACAGTATACTGCGCAGCGTTCGTATCATTTAGGGTGCCTCGTAAGGGAATGTGATGGAGATAGTGGATATCTTATCCTTGTTGCCAAGCTGGATTATCTGAGCAGAGCAGTCAGTTGTATCTCCGTCGGGAGTTCTCGCATCATCGGGAGCCTTAGGTACCCAGCCGTTGTACAGGTTTACTCTTGTACACTTGCCGTCATCGGAAGCGGTGTACTCCTTGCCCTGAAGCTCATAGGGAGCATTGTTGATAAGTACCTTATCGATTGTAACGGTGTAGCCTGGGAACATCGTTTCGCCGTTGTAGATACCAAGTGCTGAGAAAGCTATTCCCTTCGCAGGACCTACCTCGCTGAGGTCAAGGCTTATCGTGTATGTACCCTCACCTGTGATAAGCGCGTTCTCAGCCTTTACGCCCATAGTCATGTTTGTGGGGTCGTACTTGTCGCCTACGCTGTATGCAACGCTGTAATCAGCACTCTGGAACATTATCCATGCTACTGCTGTGTCATCGGTTGCGGGGAGGGATACATCCTCCATTATCTTCTCGTTTGCCTCCTCAAGGGCTGCTTCAAGGCTCTCCTTTGCGTTTTCCTTTACCTGCTCCTCGGTAAGGGACTTTTCAGCCTCATAATCACGGGATGCGAAAAGCTCCGCAACGGCTTCGTCAGAAGTAGTGAGAGTACGGCGCTTGAAGAAGTTGCTGCAATCCCACAGAACGGGAACGAAATTATAGAGGTCACAATTGTCAAGAAGATTCCTGTAGAACTTGTCAGTGTCGGGCTTTATGCCGCCGTTGCTCATCATGACAGCGTACTCGCCGATAACGATTCCGTAGCCATCCTTGGTGAACTTGCTCATTCTCTCGAAAAGGCCGTTCTGCTCCTCGAAATCATCGGGAGATCCCCACTGGTTCACGCCGTCTGTACCGCAGTAATCCCAGGGAGTGTAGTAGTGAACGGAGAGCAGCAGCTTGTCCTCAGCTGTATCCTCGGGCATCTTGAAACGGTCGTCACAGGTCATTGTGATATCAGTATTATAGCCTGCGATAAGCAGGAAACGGTCTGTGTTGTTTCCGCCTGTGGAACGCACGACCTTCACGAACTCGCTGTTTATCTCATAAGCCTTTTCATAGCACTCGTCCTGAGTGAGTATTCCCTTGGAGCCTGTTATCTCCTTGTCGTTAAGACGGTCGCCCAGCTCCTCATTGGCAGCCTCGAATATCAGCTTGTAGGAGTAGTCTCTGAAATGCTCGGAGATCTGTGTCCACATGGACTTGTACATCTCCATAGCCTTTTCACGGACCTCCATGTCCTCGGAGCCGAACATGCCCCACCAGCCGCCGTCCCAGTGGTCGTTGATGATGACATACATATCCGCATCCATAGCGTAGTCAACGACCTCCTGAACTCTGTTCATAAGGCGGGAGTCAATTGTATAATCGCCGCTCTCGAAGTTCATGCCGTTTGTCCATGCTATCGGGATTCTTATGGTATCAAAGCCTGCGTCCTTCATTCCCTTTATCATCTCGGGAGTGGTGGTGGGCTGACCCCAGCCTGTTTCCATAAACGCAGGGTCGTAGCCGTTAAGATATCCCTGATGATTGTAAGCCTCAAGTGTATTGCCGAGGTTAATTCCGTTACCCATCAGACGGGATACCTCAAGTGCGGTCATGCTGTTGCCCTCAGGCTCTGACGCCTCGGGGGTGCTGTCAGCAGGCTCTGTGGTCGACACGGGTGCGGATGTACCCGCATCAGACACAGACGAAGTATCTCCGCCGCAGCCACTGAGCAGCAGCGACATAGCTATTACTATTGCGGACGACAGTGCCGCAAATCTTCTTATCCTCATATTGTCCTCCTGTTTTACATCACGCATTTCTGCGAAAACGTTTTCATAACGGTCTTATTATAGCATATTATTTCCAATAAAGCAAGAGCAAAAATATCTTTTTTTGCCATTTTCACAAAGATTTTTTTGCCATATCTCCCCTTGACGAAATCCTGTATATACGCTACAATAGATAAGGTGATAAAAATGAATATCTATGGAATTACCCCGAGGGAGCTGAAAAAATACTTCTCCGACAGGGGCGAAAACCCTGCTAAGGCGGGGATAGTTTTTGACGGAATATACCGCCGTGGAAAGAGCTTTTCAGAGCTTGGCTTCTCGGAGAGAGTTACATCCATGCTGGAAAATGACTTCTCCGTTTCCCTGCCCGAGGTGGTCGAAAAGCAGGACAGCGAGGATGCGGCAAAGCTGCTGCTTCGTCTTTCCGATGGCAGCTATGCCGAAACAGTGCTTATGCGGCAGAGCTTCGGCAGCTGTATATGCGTTTCAACGCAGGTGGGCTGCTCAATGGGCTGCGCATTCTGTCAGAGCGGCAGGCTAAGGCGGCAGAGAAACCTCTCCCCCGCTGAGATAATCGGTCAGATAATATCAGTACAGAATGAATTCGGGGTAAAAATAAGCGGAGTTTCCGTTATGGGAATAGGCGAGCCATTCGACAACTTCGACAACACGATAAGCGCACTTGAAATAATGACCGCTCCCAAGGGGCTTGCTCTTGGAGAAAAGCACATCACCGTTTCGACCTGCGGTCTTGTGCCTGAGATACACAGATATGCAGAGCTTCCGCATCCCTGCAACCTTGCGATAAGCCTTCATGCGCCGAATAACGAGCTGCGCTCGCAGCTTATGCCGATAAACCGAAAATATCCGCTGGAGCAGCTTATCCCCGCAGCCGAGTATTTCTCCGAAAAAGCAAACAGGCGCGTCACACTGGAGTATGTCATGCTTTCAGAAGTAAACGATACTCCCGACCACGCACGTCAGCTTGCTGAGCTTATCGGACTGAGGAAATTCTACGTAAACATAATCCCCTACAATCCCACTGAGAATGACAGCTTCAGAAAAAGCTCACGGGAGCGTATCATGGCTTTCTACGATGTACTCAAAAAGCACAGCGTCGGCGTTACCATGCGACGGGAATTCGGCTCGCAGCTGAAAGCCGCCTGCGGCCAGCTCAGCGCAGACCACATGAAATAAAACAAAAGGACCTGAGAAAAATTCTCAGGTCTATACTTATCTTAAAAAAGGACATTCAGACTAACGGGCGACCACAGGTCGCCCCTACGTTTAAAACGTATACTATAAATAAAGGTAGTATGAAATAATCGTTAAATGTGACTTAAAATCATGTGGAATACTTTTTGCCGCCGAATTTCATCTTGTAGAAGATGATTCCGAATATCAGTCCCACAACTCCGCCTACGATGTGTCCCATCTGGGATATACCGTCATTAGGCGAGGTGATGGCTGTGGATATCTCCCTGCCGAGATACATCAGCGCAACGATAATAAGTGTTACAGGCACCTTTCCCTTCTGCATTCCAGTGAATGCGCTGAGGATTATCATCATGAACACAACGCCGCTTGCGCCGATTATTCCCGTATTGAAGAAAAGTCCGTTTATGACAGCCGTAACAACTGCGTTTACAAGTATCATAAAGGTCAGGTTGCCGCTGCCGTAGCGCTCCTCAACGATGGGTCCCACAAGCATCATCAGTATCATGTTATTGAAAAGGTGCGACCAGTCCGCATGACCAAGCACATGCAGGAAAGCACGAAGATATGTCAGCGGGTCAAGCAGGTTGGGATGTCCGTAGCTTACAAGGAACATCCTGTTCATAAATCCCGCTGTCAGGTAGTTTATCAGCAGCAGGACAACGCAGACGATAGCGTATGTAAGGACCACAGGCGAATTGTAGTGGAGCTTCTTTACTCCCTCTTTTATATCCATATAATTACTCCTTTCAGGCAGAGCGGGAATATACCCTCTTGTTGGATATTCTAGCACAAATGAGGTGTAATGTCAATGGTCTGAGGGAAATAAAGGTATCCTTATTTTATTATATATGTTGCCGTTAGATAAAAAATATGCTAAAATAATTTTATAAACAATGTAACCTTTCTGCATTTCCGCAGGTCATTATTTACGAGGAGGGATAATTATGGATGATATAAAGATCATAGAATTATTCTTTGAACGCTCCGAGCAGGCGCTTGCGGAAACAAAAACCAAATACGGCAGGCTCTGCGAGAAGATAGCATACAGCATACTCAGCAACGGCGAGGACGCAGAGGAGTGCGTCAGCAGCAGCTACATGAAGCTGTGGAATGCTATCCCGCCGAAGCGACCCGAGTCGCTGTGCGGATACCTGTGCAGGATAGTCCGTAACACTGCGCTGACCGCCTTTGACAGGATACGCCGCCGCAGCTTTGAGGAGCAATACGACGAGCTTTCCGAAGTTATTCCCGACAGCGAAACTGTTGAAAGCCGCTTTGACAGCCAACAGATAGGCGAGCATATCAATGCGTATCTCGGTAAGCAGAACAAAGCAGGCAGAGATATATTCATCTCACGGTACTATTTCAACATGAGCATAAGCGAGATAGCCTCGGGACTCGGCATGAGCGAGAATGCCGTAAAAACACGTCTTTCCCGCACCAGAGCGGGACTGAAGAAGTTCTTACAGGAAAGGGGAGTTGAGATATGAGAGAATTCTGGGACAAGACCCTTGACAGCATTGATGAGAAATACATATCCGAAACGGCACAGGAGCATCTTAAGCATCTCGGCAGCGAGGATAACGACGGATTTGAAGATATCCACGACGCACCTATTAAGATTGCTCCGCAGCCACAGAAAAAAAGCCGCAAGGGCATGATAATCGGCTCTGTGTCCGCAGCGGCAGCGGTGGCGGTCTGCGCCATCGGCGGAAGTATCTGGTTCGGCAGACAGAAGCTGCCTGTTTCCAGTGTGCCTGACACAGGCAGCTCCCTCACAAGCAACGACAGCGGCATCCCTACGGACGAATACGGAAACATCATTTTCAGCGAGGACTACACCAGCGGTCATATAGAATTCCAGCCGATGGAGCTGTTTACATGGCTTGGCGCAAACGGCATCGAAGGCTCCTTCGGGGATATGACCGACAAGGAGATACACGAATATATCATGGGCTTCAGCGGTGTTAACCACCTCTACGCTCATAATGCACTTGCAAGCGACGGCTTTGGAGTAACCCAGCGTAGATACAACTCCCTTTACATGACCTATCCCGATATGGAATATGTTTCGCTGTACTATGCAAAGGGCGAGGATCAGAATATCATTATAAATATCGGCGAGGAAACAAGTAACTTCCACTACATCCGCACCACGAGCGACGATGATATCCTTGTACGCGACATCAAGCGCCCTGATAACTCATGGCTGAAAAAGTATATCGACGGCGACAAGACTGATATATATGTGGGAGGAAAGGTCATAGACGGCGTTCCCTACTACAATGCCGACCTTGAGCTTGAATACGAGGGCAAGCCCATTTACTGCAACATCAGCGCAAAGGGCTGCTCCATAAAAAACATCACCGATGTATTGGCAGGTCTGGTGTGCAACATGAACAGCCTTACCCGCTCCTACACCGAAAAACGCAATGCGCTCAATCCCGAGGAATACTATGCGTTCAGCATTTCCGACCCGCAGCTCGGCTGGATAGGCTACAATGAGCGCCTCGGCAAGCGCCTGACAGAGGTATTCTCCGACCACGAGGAGCTTAGCGAGCCGCTGTTCAACATAGAGCCTCCCGCAGCGCACAACTGCGTGATACAGTGCTTCAGGGACCACGAGGGGAACATACAAGAACTCCTGCGTCTGCACAAGACGGAGGACGGAAAGTACTATTACAGCCTTTCCTACAACAATATCCCCACCTACTACGAGATATCCGAGCAGTTCTTCAACAGTCTGCACGAGGTATTCAATGCCTTCCGACCCTACGAGATAGCCGCAGTTGTGGAGGAGATATCAGGCGGCGGCAGCTATGTGGCAAGCGGATACCGTATACACAGCGAAACACCTCTTGAGATAGGCGACGACGTAAAGATAGTGTATTACGGGGATGTCCGTGAGACCTACCCTGCACAGATAGACCAGGTATCCGTCAGAAAATACTACAACATTATCGCAGACGAAACACCAATGAACTGGGCTGAAGTAAGCTGCATTACTGACATGGACTGGGATGTGTTTGAGGAATACTTTGCAGGCACATGGAATGCCATTGACACAGGATATGAAAATACACTGCTGTGGAACTACCGTGGCGACAGCGATTTCCCGCTGTTCAGGGATGGCTACGGTATCAAATGTTCCGAGCATGAGGACGGATACTACTTCTCCTACGTGCGTGGCGGAGAACCATCGGGCTATTTTATCCACAAGGAATATCCCGACATAATGTACAGGTATGCGGGCTTTGAGAGCGAAAAGCACTGCGATTATATCCGCACCTATGTAAAAGAGGAATATTCACCCTGGGTGACAGACCTTGACATCATGGGCAAGCTTAATTATCTTGCATACGCAAAGCTTTGCAGCGAGCTTGGAAACGACTTCGGCAGCAAGGTAGCGGAGCTTCATGAGGGCTTCACCGACAGTGATGGCACGGTATGGTGCAAATCACCATCTCTGGCACAGGGCTGGGGAGATATGACCCTTATCAGCAATACGGGAGATACAGTAGCATTTACAGACCTGTTCTACAAGCAGG
>JAFSHE010000193.1 GCA_017440445.1 Oscillospiraceae bacterium
CGGCTGATAATCATTTTGCTAAAGGTCGCAGTTATGCTGTGAAACGGCAGTGCCGCTTAATTTCACGGTATAACCGATACGGCTGTGATATTTCATCTTCGACATGAACGGGATAAATGATGTGACCGCACCGCCTGACAGGTCAAGCTCTATATAAGCCGAGGAATAGTCGATATAGTTGTACATCACGCCGCAAAGTCTGCCGTCCACGCAGAAAAACCGATTTCCCTCGGCATTGAAGATGTATTTAGCGTCCTGCGGGAGCGATATCCTCATATCTGCATTTTCGGTGAGCGTGAAGCTTTCCTTGTCAAATCCGAAAAAGCGCACTCCCATATCGGTATAATAGCCGTTGTCGTTGTCCTTGTTCTTGCTGCACGTCATAAGACCGATAGTATCCTTATAACAAAACAGCTTTCCGCTTATGACTGAGGGCAGTTCGATGTTAGTTCCTCTGCCGCTTTCAAGGTCGTAGGCACCGATGTAGTCACTGCCGTATTTCTCTATCACAAAGAACAGGACACCGTTGTTTATAAAGATATTGTTACCCGCGATCTGTCCGTAATTCCGCTCCAGTCCCATATCCGAAAAGGGTATCAGCGTATAGCTGACATCGCCGCCGTTTACAGGTATCGCAGTAACAGCGATATGGTCCTGTGCATTTCTCAGCGCCCTTTCAAACAGATATATCATATCTCCGTTTATCTGCATACTTGACACCTCATCGGCACGGGTGCGCTCGTCAAGAGGGACAGCCTTACAGCCTCCCGCCCCGTCAAACAGCAGTGTATCCTTGAACAGCATGGCTCTTATCCCCGAAAGCTCGGTGTATTTATACGGCTGACCGTACTTTTCCCAAAGCTCGTCCACCGAGGTTACGTCAGCCATATCGCACAGGGCTTGTGCGGGGTAATGTTCATCGAAAGTACAGCTTACCTCCTCGTCCATGCGGGAAAGACCATTCTCGTTTATCTCGATTGCAAACACGTCAGCATGGTCTGCGATATTGACATAACCCAGCTCGACCGTGATATTTTCAGACGGCTTTGATATATCAATGTAACTGCGCTCGAAATTGCTTATTTCTCTGCCGTATTGTTTAAGCTCGTCATACTCCATATACAGGCATCGGGTATAATCGTTTCCGTACTCCGTCTGCTCTGCGACAGGAGGATATTCCACCTGCGTGTCACAGCCGCAGCACAGCAGTGCAAGCGAAGTCGCAAGCAGCAGGCTCATTGATCTGTTGCGCATAGATACCTCCTTTTTCGTATGATGTTATTGTATCATAACATTCAGGCGAAGTCAATAAATACGTTACCGCAGACTATAATCTCCAAAACCCATTGACAAACCACGGATTTTATAATAAAATAAGAATGTATTTTTATAACAAGAAAGGAAATGACACAATGGCAAAGTTAAATGAAAACTTCTTCAACCTGAAGAAGAACTATCTGTTCATCGACATCGCAAAGAGAATTAAGGCATACACAGCGGAGCATCCCGATGCAAAGCTCATCAGAATGGGCATCGGCGACGTTACACAGCCCCTCGCTCCCGTAGTTGTTGAGGCTATGGAGAAGGCATGCCGTGAGATGGGCGTAAAGGAGACCTTCCGCGGCTATGAGGACAGCGGTGCGGGCTACGACTTCCTGCGTGAGGCTGTTTCGGACTACTACAAGAGCTTCGGTGCGGATGTCCCCGCTGCCGAGATACACATTTCCGACGGCGCTAAGAGCGACTGCGGAAACATCATCGACATCTTCGGTGAGGGCAACGTGGTACTGGTTACAGACCCCGCTTACCCCGTTTATGTTGACTCCAATGTCATGAGCGGCAACTCCGTTATCTACGCTGACTCCAACGAGGGCAACGGCTTTGCGGCTATGCCTCCCAAGGATGTAAAGGCTGACCTTATCTACCTCTGCTCCCCCAACAACCCCACAGGCTCTGTGTACACAAAGGCTCAGCTCAAGGAGTGGGTGGACTACGCTCTCTCCAACGACGCTGTTATCATCTTCGACGCAGCTTATGAGGCATTCATCACAGACCCTGAGCTTCCCAGAAGCATCTACGTTATCGAGGGTGCGAGAAAGTGCGCTATCGAGATATGCTCCCTGTCCAAGACAGCGGGCTTCACAGGAACACGCTGCGGCTACACAGTAGTTCCCGAGGACATCATCCAGAAGAACA
>JAFSHE010000194.1 GCA_017440445.1 Oscillospiraceae bacterium
AGTTCTTCTGCTTTGATAACGGAGCGGAGCTTATACAGAGCCTCGGCAGCGGATACGATGTTATATTTCTTGATATAAACCTCGGCAGTCGTGAGGACGGAATGGATATCGCAGCAGAGCTTCGGGAGCAGAATATTTCTGCACCTGTCATCTTCGTCACCAGCCTTGAAAACCGGGCTATCGACGGCTATGATGTGGGAGCCTACGGTTTCGTGGTAAAAAAGAACCTCGATGAAAAGCTGCCCAAAGTCCTCGGGAAGCTATGGAAGGAGCATTTCTGCCGCCCTACCATCGCAATTCAGACAAAGGACAGCACCGAGATAATAGAGTTTAACAGCATAGTATCTGCGCAGTCGCAGGGACGCTGCTCTCTGATAAAGACTGATACCACTGAGCTTGAGGACGCTCGTCCTATCGGCAGGTTTGCGGAGCTTCTCGGTGACGATTTCGTGGAAGTCCACAAGTCGGTGTTCGTCAATATCTCTAAGATAAAGCGCATCAATAACGACACTGTTACCATGTGCGATGAGAGCATCGTTCCTCTCAGCAGAAGAAACCGAAAAAATGTGATGTGCGCCGTAATGAAAAGGATCGGTGGAAAATGAGAACTCAGCTTAAAAATCTCGCCTTTCCTGTGCTTATGGTGCTTGCGGTGGTGCTGGTGAATTTTTTTGTGTACTACACCTCGGTGTGCGGGGCGGAGATAGTTCAGAGCCGTGACATCTACGGCGGAACAAGCTCTGCAAGCATATCCTCTGTGCGCAGCCGTACAAAGCTCATCTCAAAAAGCTATGAGGAGATCGCCGTTGAAGTTGAACTGTTCCATGATTATCAGGCGGCTGTGGTGTATGTGCAGGAAAACGATACAGCGGCTCTTTCACAATGGAAGGAGCTTACCTACGATCAGCGAAAGTCCCACGCACTGGAGCTTTACGACAAGTGCATCAAAGAGTATTCCTCGGATACGGAGAGGCTTTCAGAAAAGCTGTCCGCAGATATTGCAGACCGAAACGAAGTCCTTTCCTATCTCGGATATCTTGACGGGTATCAGGATTATGTTGCGGATATAGCAAACCGTTCGGAGTTTCTGTCGGACATCTCCATCTACAAAGAGGACAGCGGAATTGTCGGCAACATCGTGAAAACGCAGAAGGATTTCTACGGGCTTTCGGGAATTACCCTCACTCCCGTGGTTGAGGACGGCTATCTCGCCCTAATAAGCTACCGCATAACGGATATCCTTGCGGTGCTTGTGGCGGTGCTGTCGCTGACTGTGCTCCGCAACGAGGGCGGCACTCACCGCAGAGGTATCCTCTCGCCCGTGCTTATCACAGTTATTGGTACAGCGGCGATGTATATCGGGAACTATATACTGACAGCTAATTTCCTCGGACTTCCGCCGATGGATGCGGCGGTGCAGTCGATGGAGAGCTTTAAAAGCTGTCCGTATATGATAAATGCAGGTGCGCTTGTGGCTTGCATGATAGCTTTTAAGGTGCTGGGAGCGCTCGTGGTGCTGTTTGCGGCGGCTGTCATCGTTTCGACCGAGGGCAGACGGAGAGCCGTTTCGGCGCTTGTTATCGGGGGAGTTATCTGTGCCGAGATAGTCTTTGCCGTGACAGGTATCTCGGATATTCTGAGCGAGGTAAATATTCTGTCGTTCTTCAGCTTTGAGAGGTTCTTCATCCGCTATCTGAATTTGGATATTTTCGGAATGGCGACATCAAGACTTCCCTTGTTCATCGTCTTTGCTGCGGTGGTGTTCATCGTTATGGCGGCAGCGGCGGTGAGGAGCATTTCAAGGAGGTCTGCACAGCTCACCCAGAAAGCGGAGCAGGAATACTACGACGAGATAAACCGTCGTTACCTTGAGAGCCGAAAGATTCGCCATGACATCAATAACCATCTGCTTGCGATAAATGCGCTTATCGAAACAGGCAACATCGAGCAGGCGAAACGCTACATCTCGGAGGTGCAGGAGCAGACCGACCTTGCCGCAATGCCCGTCAAGACGGGGCGTGATGTGCTGGACGCTCTGCTGTTCAAAAAGACGGAGCAGGCTGCGGAAAAGGGTGCGGCTATTCAATACGAGGTTAGCTGTCCGCTGCTTGATTGCAGCATTTCTGACTACGACCTCTGCACGATATTCGGCAATATCCTCGATAACGCTATTGAGGCAGTCAAGGTGAGAGACCGTATCTCTGTCAGCATCAGCAAGCAGCACGATATGCTGTATATCTCCTGCGAAAACCCCTTTGACGGTGAGCTTAAACGCAGGGGCGAGAGGATAGTCACCACCAAAAAGGACTTCACCGCTCATGGCTTCGGACTTATGAGGATAAGGGACACCGCAAAACGCTGCGGCGGCGATGTGAATATCACTGCCGAGGACGGAGTATTTCGCATTGAGGTGCTTGTAAATAGCTGAAAATATATTTTCACAGTTCCGTTACAGCGATTTTTTCGGTTTTGCGAAGCAAAATCTCGGTCGCTCCGACCGAGAAGAAAAAATTGCAGCGTTGATTTCCAAGAACTTGGTTTTCAAAAAAACGGCTACATTTCAGATATGGCATTATTACACGGTTTCTGAAAGAAATTGCGGTCGCTCCGACCGCAAAGTGTAATAATGCAAGTTTTGCTTTGCAAAACTTGCCGCTTCTGCACAAAAATCAACCGCTTCTGCATAAGCGGTTGATTTTTTTATTTCTGTCGGTTACAATGCAGTTAAAGGAGTGATATTTATGAGAAAGCTTTTATCAATAATTTCAGCGGCGTGCATCGCGCTTTCCTTCACTGCTTGTGCGGAGGAGATCCCGATGGAGGACTGTGTAAACACCAACCTCGGCGCTGCAAGTCATAATCAGATAATGCAGACTGAGAACGGCTATTACTATAACGCAACTCAGTTCGGAACGCTTGCACTGCGCTATCACGACAACGCTACTGACAGCAATATCTTTCTCTGTGCAAAGCCCGAATGTACCCATGACGGAGATAAATTCTGCACCGCCACCAACGAGACCTTCAGATCACTTTATACTGTGATGTACGGCGGATATATTTATGCAGCAGTGACCGAGGCAGATGGCGAGCAAGTGCATTACAGGCTGCTTAAAGCTTCCCTTGACGGAACGGAGCTTACAGAGGTATGTACATATATGCAGACTAGCGGAAACAACAATGCAGCGGTTTTCCTGCATGGCGACACAAGAACTATGGTGATACACAGGGGCTATGCATTCATCCCGTACACACTTTCATCGAACGACAGAGCGGTAGCGGGAGTATGCGGTACTGTGATAGTTGACCTGCAAAGCGGCAAGTATAAACTATTGACGGAATATGACAGGGAAGAAACACAGGGACCTATCTATGTAAAGGCAGACGGTGACTATTTTTATTATCAGGTGGAGTTCAAGGATTACTATACGGACAGTGAATTCCGCCGCTATAACATAAAGACGGACGAGGAGGAGATCCTCCCTCTTGCAGAGAGCCTGAAAGAAGCATTCGACATAGAGCTTGACGCAGACCTGATAAGATACACTATCGTTGACGGCAAGCTGTGGTATGCGTATTCTGCCGATATGCTTAGAGATATTCGATGGGAGATATACATTTACGATCCCGAAACCAAAACTACAACGCTTGCAGAACAGTTTTCCGATAAGCTAGTAGAATACGAGGAATACACCGATAACGGCGAGACACTTATCGCTATGTCCACTTACGCTGACCCTGACATTATGTACGACGGGCAGTATATCTATTTTTCGGAGCATGGCTTTTACGGACATCCGTATATGGAAACGGATATGAAGGTATATATCTTTACCCCCGAGGGTGAGATGCTGACAAGCTTTGCATACGAGAGGGAGGGTACATTCCTGATAAGCATTCTGGATGGTAATATGTATATCCAGACCGATGAAAAAACAGTTTTCTGTCCTGTTTCTGATATAATTTCAGGAAGTGTCGAATGGACTGAGCTTTACAAGTTTGAAAACGAAGGAGCATTATGAAAAAAGCAATATCAATTATCTTGACACTCTGCGCCTCCCTAACCCTCACCGCCTGCGGCGAGAGCAAAACAGAGTACCCCGATTACATCAGCGGCAACCCCTCTGACATCTGGGGAAATGCTATCATGGAGACCGAGGACGGCTTTTATCGCAATATCGACCATTTCCTGCTGTCGCTGTGCTATTACGACAAGGCTACGGGAAAGGCTGTGTACCTCTGCGCAAAGCCCGAATGTACTCACGATGGCAACGAATACTGCACCGCCACCAAAGAGGGCGTGTTCTATGACGCTAACATCTGCATGAGCGGCGGATATGTGTATTATTCCGCTTCTGAGTATGTGCAGGAGGACGAAAAGGAATACTATAAGCTCATCCGTGCAAAGGCTGACGGTACGGAATTCACCGAGCTGTGCACCTACCAGACGACTATGGGTAATGCTATGATGCACGGAATTTCTGCCGAAAACTACGGCAGAGTGATGGCGGTACATCGTGGGCTGGCAATAGTGCCGTTTTATGATTACGACCTGCCTACGCTCATGACAGACTACACCCCGAATACCATGATAATCGACATCGAAAGCGGCAGCTATCACAAACTTCCTACGCCCGATGTTGACCTTACAAAAACACAGTACGGACAGGGCGATTATTTCCTGTACGAGGACTGGCTGTATTACACTATTTCGATGGAACACAGCAATAATTTCAAGTCGCTGTACCGCTACAATTTAGTCAGCGGAGCTACCGAAAAGGTGGAATTATCCGAAAAGTTCACCTCTTATGCGGTGATAGACGGCTGCGTTTATTACTCCACCCCGACAAAGGGAGAAGCTCCGTCAAAGCTGATTAAATACGACCTTGAAAGCGGCACTTTGACAGACCTCTCCGAGCAGTTTGTTATAGACGGAACGCCGTTCACAAATGCGGTGTTTATGTGGAACGGAGAGTACCTCATCATACAGGATACGCATTACTTTACTGGCAGCGAGGGCATTGCGGCAGCCAATAAGGACAAGGTGCTTTTTATGGATAAGGGCGGAAATGCCGTTGCTGATTACAATATGTGGGACGCTCCTGTCCCTCGTCACATTGATGAATTTAATGATAAAGAATACATCGAATACGGTTTGAAATCTCAGAACGGAAAGCTGTATATCTGCACTCACTTCAATTGCGACGATCCTCGTGTATATTACACCGATAGATTTAACGAGCTTGTCCTGTGCTGTGAGATAGAGGACATCATTTCGGGAAAAGCCGAATGGTACGAGCCTTTTGATTTCTATCAACTTCTGAAACCAAAGGAGGATAACAATGCTGGAGCTTAAACACCTCACCAAAAAGTACGGAGAGAATACCGTGCTGAACGATATTAACTTCACCTTTGGAACGGGAGTTTACGGACTTCTTGGTGCAAACGGCGCAGGTAAATCCACGCTGATGAATCTTATCACCGACAACATAAAGCGCACCGATGGCGCAAGCAGGATGCTTGCGCAGTTGCGCCAAAAGGGCGGCAAGGACGCCGCCCAACCTAGCGCAACAGGAGAGATTTTATATAACGGCACTGATATACTGAAGCTGGGTGCGAAATTCCGCAAAAAGGTCGGCTATACTCCGCAGCTACAGGGAATGTACGAGGACTTTTCTGCCCGTGCATTCCTGCATTACATAGGCTCGCTCAAGGGCATGAAGATGCGAGAGATAAAGCCGCAGACGGAGGAGTTTCTTGATGTGGTGGGACTTCGCAATGTTGCGCATAAGCGGCTGGGGAGCTTCTCGGGCGGTATGCGGCAGAGAGTTCTTATCGCAGCGGCAATGCTCGACAGAGCCGAGATACTCATCCTCGACGAACCGACAGCAGGTCTTGATCCTGAGGAGCGTATAAGACTGCGCAACTACATCTCTGACATAGCGAGAGAGTGTACAGTAATTCTCGCAACTCACGTGGTGAGCGATATCGAATCCATCGCTGACAGCGTGATAATGCTCTGCAAGGGAAAGCCTGCGGCAATCGGAACTCCTGCACAGCTTATTGCAGGAGTAAAGGATAAGGTGTTTGAGATGTGCGGCAGCTATGAGGATATCTCCGCTCGCAAAGCGGATTTCGGAAAAGGTCAGGTATATCAGACGGAGCAGGGATTCGTCCTCCGAGTTACTGCGGACGAATGTCCCGATGGATTTTCTCCTGTCACGAACAGAATTGATTTAGAGGACGTTTACCTCTACTATGCGGAGGGACGGTCATGACAGAACTCAGACGAGTGCTTCTCTCCCGAAGAACACTGCTTTATCTGCTGATAGCGGTGCTGCTGGGCGGTATCTTCTTTCTGTACGACTGCGGCGACGAAAGCAAGGCTACTACCCTCACAGGCGAGGAGCTTTCCGCCTATATAAGCGGCTATCCCGAGTTCCTGAGATCGGTGCAGGATAACGCAGAGAACTACAACACGATAGCGGCGCTGTCGGGCGGATTTTCTGCGGAGAATATTCGTAGGACCGCACAGGATTATGCGGCATTGGACGGAGTTCAGCCGACGCTCGGAGAGAATAAGGGTTTCGTTCTGCTGTCGGGATATCTGACGGGGGATATCGTGATAATCGCTGTAACTCTGCTGGTGGCGGCGTCCTTCACCGAGGAGCGCAAAAAAGGACTTGTTACTCTCATCCGCAGCACCAAAAACGGCAGACGGCTGTTGTCTGTTCAGAGGACGGGAATAATCATCATCACCGCACTTCTGACAAGCATTCTGATACATTCCGTCTGCTTTGCGGCGGCACAGTTCACTTGCGGAGATATGAGCGTACTTCGTCCGATACAATCCGTCCCCGAGTTTTCGCTGTGTCCGTTTCGGATAACGATTCTTGACTATCTTGTGTATTCGGTGTTGATGAAAGCGCTTGCGGCGGCAGCCTGCGGACTTCTCCTGTATCTGATAAGCGCAGTGATGGAGTCCGCAATAGCCTTTGCGGTGTGCGGTATTGCGATAGTAGCGGAATACATCCTCTACG
>JAFSHE010000195.1 GCA_017440445.1 Oscillospiraceae bacterium
AACCTTGTTACAGCTCCCGTAGGCACAACACTTGACCAGGCACAGCTCATTCTCAGAAAGCACAAGATCGAGAAGCTCCCCATCGTTGACGAGCAGGGCTATCTCAAGGGTCTTATCACCATAAAGGATATCGAAAAGAGCGTTCAGTACCCCAACACCGCACGTGACAAGGGCGGCAGACTCCTCTGCGGCGCTGCTATCGGTATCACTCCCGACGTTCTTGACAGAGCGGGTGCTCTGCTGGAGGCTCAGGCTGACGTACTGGTACTCGACTCCGCACACGGTCACAGTGCAAACATCATGAAGGCACTGGACAGCATCAAGAACAAGTTCCCTGAGGCTTCCATCATCGCAGGTAACGTTGCAACAGGCGCAGCTACCGAGGATCTTATCAAGGCAGGCGCTGACGCTGTAAAGGTAGGTATCGGCCCCGGTTCTATCTGTACTACACGTGTAGTTGCAGGTATCGGTGTTCCCCAGATCACAGCAGTTTACGACTGCGCATGCGCAGCGGCTAAGTACGGCATTCCGATCATCGCTGACGGTGGTATCAAGTATTCGGGCGATATCGTTAAGGCTCTCGCTGCAGGTGCTAACACAGTAATGCTCGGCTCTCTGCTCGCAGGTTGTGAGGAGGCTCCCGGCGACATTGAGATATACCAGGGCAGAAGCTTCAAGGTATACCGTGGCATGGGCTCTCTCGCTGCTATGAAGAAGGGTTCTGCGGACAGATACTTCCAGGACAAGAACAAGAAGCTCGTTCCCGAGGGCGTTGAGGGTCGTGTACCCTACAAGGGAAGCGTTGCAGATACTATCTTCCAGCTTGTCGGTGGTATCCGCAGCGGTATGGGCTACTGCGGCTGTCCTACTATCCCTGAGCTGCAGGAGCGTGCTGAGTTCGTTCGCATCACAGGCGCAGGTCTTAAGGAGTCCCACCCCCACGATATCTATATCACAAAGGAAGCTCCCAACTACTCTGCTGGTATCTGATAACATTCAAATACACAACGGCGGCATTTCGTATGCCGCCGTTTTTTTGTATCCCGCAAGGGGCGGGAGAAGTCACATGAGCAGATATTCTCCGGAACAGAAACAAAAAGGGCGGCATCAGCCGCCCTTTGCTATATCAGATCACTTCGCCATGATACCGCAGATCTTGTTTGTAAACTCAACAGGATCCTCGATAGCCATACCCTCGATAAGCAGTGCCTGCGAATAAAGGATATCTGCATACATCGCAACTGCGTCCTTGTCGGTATCGTACAGGGACTTCAGCTTTGCGAAGATGGGATGCTCCGCATTTATCTCCAGTATCTTCTGAGCCTTTGCGGATTTCGCCTGCTCCTCGGGCATTACGGAAAGCACCTTTTCCATCTCAACGGAGAGCATGCCCTCGCTGGTGATGCATACAGGGTGAGTCTTAAGGCGCTGAGAGAGCTTTACAGCCTTTACCTTGCCCGAAAGCTTTTCGGTCATGAAATCGAACAGCTCCTTGCTGTCCTCCTCAGCCTTTTTGATCTCCTCCTTCTCAGCCTCTGTTTCAAGGCCGAGGTCATCTGCGGAAACAGACTTGTACTCCTTGCCGTTGTAGTCGTGCATCATCTGGATGGTGAACTCGTCCACGTGGTCGGTGAAGTACAGAATTTCAAAGCCCTTGTCACGGACAAGCTCGGTCTGGGGGAGCGCCTCTATCCTTGCAACGGAGGAGCCGCTTGCGAAGTAGATGTACTTCTGCTCCTCCTTCATGCGGGAAACGTACTCCTCAAGGGTAACGTATCCGCCGAAGCTGCTTCTGAACATTATCAGCTCCTGAAGGTCGTCCTTCTTTGCGCCGAAGCTTTCGTATATTCCGTACTTTATCTGTGTGCCAAAGGACTCCCAGAACTTTTCGTACTTTTCACGGTCGTTCTTCTGGAGCTTTTTAAGCTCGTTCTTTATGGAGCGCTCAAGGCTCTTTGCGATTATCTTGAGCTGTCTGTCGTGCTGGAGCATCTCACGGGAGATGTTGAGGGAAAGGTCCTCGCTGTCCACAAGACCCCTTACAAAGCTGAAGTAGTCGGGGAGCAGGTCAGCGCACTTCTCCATTATCATAACTCCGCTTGAATAAAGCTGAAGTCCCTTTTCAAAGCTCTTGGAGTAGTAGTCGTAGGGCGCCTTTGCGGGAATGTACATAAGTGCGGTGTAGGTGGCTGTACCCTCTGTCTTTGTGTGGATGTGAGCGATAGGCTCGTCGTAGTCGTAGTATTTGTCCTTGTAGAAGCCGTTGTATTCCTCATCGGTTATCTCGTTCTTAGCCTTCTTCCAGATAGGCGTCATGCTGTTGAGGGTCTCGGTAACGATCTCCTTTTCGTACTCGTTTTCGGTGCCCTCCTTGAGCTTCTGATGCTCCACATCCATCGTGATGGGGTATCTGATGTAGTCGGAGTACTTCCTGATAAGCGATTTCACCTTGTGGGGAGTGAGGAACTCGTCGTAATTCTCCTCCTCGGCATTGTCCTTTATCTCAAGGATTATCTGTGTGCCGTAGCTGTCCTTGTTTGCCTCCTCGATGGTGTAGCCGTCAACGCCCTCGCTTGTCCACATAAATGCGCTGTCGCTGCCGTATGCCTTGGAGATAACTGTAACGCGCTTAGCTACCATGAATGCGGAGTAGAAGCCTACACCGAACTGACCTATGATGTTTACATCCTCGGTCTTTTCGTTCTCGGTCTTGAATGCGAGAGAGCCGCTCTTTGCGATGGTGCCGAGGTTGTTTTCAAGCTCCTCCTTGGTCATACCGATGCCGTTGTCGGTGATGGTGAGGGTGCGTGCGTCCTTGTCGGACTCTATCCTTATCGCCATGTCGGAGCGGGTGATGCCCGTATTCTCGCTCATGGACTTGAAGTACAGCTTGTCCATAGCGTCGCTTGCGTTGGAGATAAGCTCACGCAGGAATATCTCCTTGTGAGTGTAGATGGAGTTTATCATCATCTCCAGAAGTCGTTTGGATTCCGCCTTGAATTCTTTTGTTTCCATTAAAATCAGCTCCTTGAAAGTCTTTATATTGCGGTATAATGCCGTATTTTTACGAATTTTAGCACTCTTTTATCGAGAGTGCTAAAGATATTATAACACATTTTTTTAAAAAATCAAGGGGATATCGAAAAAATTCACAAAAGTGTCACATCTCACGGCGGCGGGTTTTGGGGAAAAGAATGATTTATGACGAATCGTATTGATTATTCCACGGAAAAGGAGTATAATATCCATGCACATAGATAAAGAAAGGAACAAAAGAAATGCAGACTGCGCTGATCATCGCTTATCAGGCGGTGATAATGTTTATACTGCTGTTTTTCGGCTACTTCCTGTACAGAAAGAAATTCCTGTCGGAGGAGAGTACAAAGCAGCTTTCGGCTATCGCCATCAGTATAATAAATCCTATCGTAATATTCAACTCCTATCAGATGGAGTTTGCTCCCGAGATGCTTGGCGGACTTCTTATCTCCGCAGGGCTTGCGGTGGTGTCGCATGTGGTGCTGATACTGTTTTCCCGCATCGTGGTCAGAAAGGGCCGCAAAAACTGCGAGGTGGAGCGTTTCGCTTTAAGCTACACCAACTGCGCATTTATGGGAATTCCGCTGGTGCAGGCGACATTCGGCGCTGAGGGAGTTTTCTATCTGACGGGCTACATCACGGTGTTCAATCTGTTCATGTGGACGCAGGGAGTAATGACCATGCAGGGCGGAGAAAAACGCTCCTTCAGTGAAGCGGCAAGGTCGGTGCTTAAGGTGCTGGTCTCTCCTGCCGTGATATCCATAGCGCTTGGCCTGCTGTTTTTCTTCACGGGACTGCGCCTGCCTGATATTGTACAGACTCCGCTGGACTACCTCGGTGCGCTGAATACTCCACTCGCCATGATGGTGTCGGGCGCTACCATCGCAAAGGCAGGACTGCTGAATGCTTTCAGGGAGCCTCGTGTTTATTTCGTGCAGCTTTTCAAGCTGATAGCTGTCCCTGCGCTGCTTACGCTGATGTTCGTTCCGCTGACGCTTCTCGGAGTG
>JAFSHE010000196.1 GCA_017440445.1 Oscillospiraceae bacterium
CCGTGCCACTTCTCGGGGAGAGGCAGCAGGGACTTGGACAGCAGGGTTATCTCCTCAGCGTGAACGGATATCTCACCCATCTTTGTGCGGAATACCTTGCCCTTTATACCGATGATATCACCCAGATCCCACTTCTTGAAATCTGCGTATGCATCCTCGCCCACATCATCCTTGCGGACATATACCTGCATTCTGTCGGAGCCGTCACGGATATCCATAAAGCTTGCCTTGCCCATGATACGGCGGGTCATCATTCTGCCTGCGATCGTAACATCGGAATTCTCAAGCTCCTCAAAACGGTCACGGATCTCCTTGTTATAGATGTTTACATCAAACTTTGTTATCTTATAGGGATCCTTGCCCGCTTCCTTAAGTGCGGCAAGCTTTTCAAGCCTTACGCGGTGCTGTTCGTCAAGCTCCTCTGCGGAAAGCTCTGTCATTTCGATCTGTTCGTCTGCCATTATTCCTCGTCCTCCTTCTTGCTGATGTCAAGTATCTCGAACTCCAGTATTCCGGAGGGAGTTTCTACCTCAACGGTTTCTCCGACCTTGTGTCCGATAAGAGCTGCGCCGATAGGGGACTCGTCAGACATCTGACCCTTGTCGATGTTTGCCTCGCTTGTGCCTACTATCTGGAACTCAAGCTCCTCCTCCATATCCTTGTCATAGATCTTTACAACTGTACCGATACCAACCTTTTCTGTGGTGATATCATCAGCGTCGATCACCTGAGCGTGTGCGAGAGTAGCCTCGATCTCTGCGATACGGGACTCAACGATACCCTGCTCGTTCTTTGCCTCGTCGTACTCACTGTTCTCGGAAAGGTCACCGAAAGAAAGGGCTACCTTGATCTTCTCTGCAACCTCACGGCGGCGCACGGTCTTGAGGTTTTCAAGCTCTGCTTCAAGCTTTGCAACGCCGTCCTTGGTCAATACTGTGATGGGCTTGTTCATTTAAGTTGTCCTCCGTCTATTATGAATTTATTGAACTGATTTATTGCACGTTATTCCTCAGAGGGAAGTGACGCGCGGAGTATCTCCACAGCTTTCTGGAGCTGTGAGTCGATATCGTGGTTAAGGTTTTCGGGACGAGTTCCCACTGCAAGCTCTGAAAGGAAGTCGGGCTTAAGACCAATCTCGTTCCATGTTCCGGATTTCCTCAGGTGTATCTTTGCAGTAGAAATTGTGATAGCACTTCCGTCCGAAAACTCATATGTGTTCTGCATAACTGCCTTGCCAAAGGTCTGTGTGCCGACAAGCACTGCGCCGCATTCATCTCTCAGCGCACCTGCGAAAAGCTCTGCCGCAGAGGCTGTGCCTCCGTCAACCAGTATTGCAAGGGGCAGGTCGATGGTGACCTCTGCATCGGTTTCTACTATCGCCTTTGTTCTGCCGTCGGAATACTCCGCAGTGGCGATCGTTGCCGCAGGAATGAAGTGGCTCAGTACAGATTTCAGCGGGCTTACAAGACCACCTGCATTCTGTCGAACATCGATAACTATTGCCTTTACGCCTACGGTAGTAACGTTATTCAGTGCCTCGGCAAACTGTTCTGCTGTTTTTGCGTTGAAAGAGGTTATCTTGATGTAGCCGATATCCTCAAGTACCTCGCCTGTAACGGACTGTATTTCCAGCTGCTGACGCATCAGGTTTACCGTTACTTCTTCGCCGTTACGGAGCAGTTTCAGGGAAATGCGTGTACCGACTTCGCCTGAAAGCTTTTCTATTGCGGCACCCTTCTGCATTTCAAGCAGACTCTTGCCGTCTATTTCCGTAATGACATCGCCTGCCATCACGCCGTTAAGCTCCGCAGAGCCGCCTTTATAAACAGTGGTTATCTTCAGATATCCGCTGCCGTCATCCTCTGCCTCAAAGCCTGCGCCTAAAACCACGCCATCGTTGCTCTGCTTTATCTCGTAATAAGCGGAGCTGCTCATGTAGCTTGCGTATCTGTCTCCGATGCCGCTCATATAGCCGTTGATGACGCCCGCTTCGATGGATTCTTCGTTGAAGCTTCCGATGTAGTTGGTCCTGACAGCTGAGTCTATCTCCTTCAGCTTTGCATACATACCCTCATACTTTTCTGCGCTTCCAAGCTTTGAATTGTAAATATTGAGGGACACAGCCCATGTCAGGACAAATGTTATGGCACAGCCGATAGCTACAAGGCTTATCGCCACACCAAGGGATATTTTTTTATTCATGGATATTATCTGTTGTCCTTTCAGACAGGGCGATACTGCCCTGTGAAATTATACTTTAAGGTGCTTTCCTGTGCTGATCACTGTACCGACAGCACCAAGCAGAGCGCCTGCGACACAGTTGACTGCCAGTACAGTCCACATGATGTCGTTGAATGGGATAAGATCGAAGAAACCGAACATCTGCCACAGGGTCATATCCTCGCTGAACAGCGAGAACACAGAGTCGTAAACGAGCCATGTTAGACCCCATGCAGCCGCACCTGCAAGTATGCCGATGAACATACCCTCCACGAAGAAGGGGGCCTTTATAAAGCCGTTTGTCGCACCGACGTATTTCATGATGTTTATCTCGTTTCTTCTGGCAAATACGCTTGTACGTATGGCATTTGATACGATAACAACGCTTACAACGACCAGTGCTATCAGAACTGCGGTAGCAATCACCGTAAAGGTGTTGCGGATGTTTACCAGAACTCCTGCGAAGTCGTAGGGAGCCTTTACCTTTTCAACACCATCTATACTGGATATTACATTAACAACGTGACGTATTTTTGTCAGATCTGTGACACGCACGAAAAATGTTTCAGGCATCGGGTTTTCTTCCAGATAATCCAGCAGCTCCGCCTGGTCGGGGATGCTGTCACGGAAGTCCTCCAGCGCCTCCTCTTTGGAGTGGTACTGGATATCCGTAAGATCGCTGTTTTTGCTTAGCACATCAAGGATGTGAGATATCTGGGTTTCGGTCACGCCTTCCTCAAGATAGATGGCGATCTCGTTCGTATCCTCAATATTGCCCATTACGATATTTACATTCACCATAAGCAGCACAGCGCAGCTTACAAGCAACAGGCTCACCATCAGTATACTGAAGCTCGCAAATGACATGACGAAGTTCTTCCATACCGAGGATATGCCTTTCTTTACAAGGTATGTGACATTACTCGTCCTCATTCTGACCTCCGATATTCTCATCAAATGTTATGGTGCCGCCGTCGGGGTTGATTATTCTTCCTCCGAAATGCTTTACAAGGTCATGCTCGTGTGTTACCATAACAACAGTTGTACCGCAGCGGTTTATTTCCTTCAGCAGCTCCACTATCTCATAAGAAAGCTTGGGGTCGATGTTGCCCGTAGGCTCGTCTGCGATGATAAGTCCAGGGTCGTTTGCAAGAGCACGGGCTATTGCCACACGCTGCTGCTCACCGCCCGAAAGCTCCTTGGGCTTGCTCTTTGCCTTGTGAGCAAGATCCACAAGGTTCAGCACATAAGGAACACGCTGCTTTATAAATTTCATGGGCTGATCCGCTATTCTCAGGACGAACGCAACGTTTTCGTACACATTCAGCTCCTGGATAAGGCGGAAGTCCTGAAACACAACGCCGATGGAACGGCGGAATTTTGCTATCTTGTTTCCCTTTACCTTGGACAGGTTGTATCCGTTTACGAATACTCTGCCCGAGGACGGCACTATTTCACGCAGCAGAAGCTTCATAAGCGTGGATTTTCCCGCACCGCTCTCGCCGACTATAAATACGAATTCGCCGTCGTTTATTCTCAGGTTTATATCCTGAAGTGCGTCAACACCACTGGAGTAGTGGACGTTGACATTTTTTAGCTCTACCATGTTTATTCTCCCTGAATTATTCCCCGAAACCGTGTTTTTTATATTTGTAAAGCACGGCTTAAATACGTTCAAAGGCTGTCCCGAGGCAGAATACGCTTCGGGGCAGCCATGGTGTCAATGGGTGCAAAATCCCGCTTCTCTTAGAACTTTGTGGGATTTGCGGCAAGGTACTTCTTTACCATAAGTGCGATCTTGAAGATGATAGCGTGGTCGAACTCACGCAGGTCAAGACCTGTCAGCTTCTTGATCTTGTCAAGACGGTAAACAAGTGTGTTTCTGTGTACGAAAAGCTTTCTGGAGGTCTCGGACACGTTCAGGCTGTTTTCGAAGAACTTCTGGATAGTGAACAGTGTTTCGTGGTCGAGGGACTCGATGGAGTTCTTCTTGAACACTTCCTTAAGGAATGTGTCGCACAGTGTTGTGGGCAGGTGATAGATAAGTCTTGCGATACCGAGGTTATCGTAGCTTACGATATTCTTGTCGGTGTCGAATACCTTTCCTACCTCAAGAGCGGTCTGAGCCTCCTTGAAGGAGCGGGCAAGATCCTTTACTCCTACTACGGGAGTACCGATACCAACGTTCACCTTTGTGAAGAATTCGCTGGAAAGCGTGTCGGAAATGGAGCGTGCAAGCTTTTCAAGGTCACGCACATCTATGTTGTTCTTTACTTCCTTGACAAGAACTATATCGGTCTCAGTGATATTGAATACGAAGTCCTTGTTCTTGTCGGGGAAAAGATTCTGGATAACATCGTAAGCGGAAACATCGTTGGAGCTTATTACGCTGATAAGGAATACTACTCTGCTGATATCCGCATTGAAGTGCAGCTCACGTGCCTTAAGGCTGATATCGCCGGGGAGTACGTTATCCAGGATGATGTTCTTTACAAAGTTGTTTCTGTCATACTTCTCGTCATAGTACTGCTTGATTCCCGAAAGCGAGATAGCGATAACGCTTGCATACTTTGCGGCAGGCTCGTCTGTGCCCTCCACGAATACAGCGTAATCGGGCTTTACATGTACGCCGAAGGGCTTGTATGTATAGCCGTCACGTATGAATACCTCGTGGGAATCTCCAAGCTCGATGGAGAAGAAGTCATTGCCGCCGCCTACTCTTGTAAGGTCGCTGCACGCAATGATGGTGCCGTTTTCATCGATGACGCCGATAACTCTGTTTACTGCGTCCTTCATCTGGTGAACAATACCCTGAAACAGCCTGTTTGACATTTTTTCTTACCTCTTTCTGAAATTACGGGGCGGCTCCCCGCTTGTCCTTTTCTCGGGACCCCTCTGGGCCGGACTTGCGGCGGACGACGTCCTTTTTATCCTGAGTTGTTTTATTGTGTACCGCACTGCGGCACTGTGTTCCTGTTAGGTATCAGGGCAATCTGTTACATGCAATACTGCCCTACTCTCTATTGTACTAAAAAACGTAAAAAAAATCAAGTCTTTTTTATATAATATGTAAAAGTTTCTTGTTTTTTTGCGCCATACTTGAAAAATACAGCGAAAAGTAATATAATAAAGATGTATAAATATTTTTTAATGGCGTGTTTTTAGCTGTAAAAATATTAATTTTTGTAGAAAAAGAGGTAGATTTTACTATGTGTAATTGCAACAAGGAAAAGTTTTATATAACCACTCCGATTTATTATCCTTCGGGCAACCCTCATATCGGACACTGCTACACCACAGTAGCATGTGATACCATCGCCCGCTTCAAGAGGATGCAGGGCTATGATGTAATGTTCCTGACAGGTACAGATGAACATGGTGCAAAGATACAGCAGAACGCTGAAAAGGCTGGAAAGACCCCTCAGCAGTATGTTGATGAGATAGTTGAAAACTTCAAGCACCTTTGGAGCTTTATGGGGGTAAGCTATGACCGTTATGTAAGAACTACCGACCCCTATCACATTGAAACTGTACAGAATATAGTTACAAAGCTGCATGACAAGGGGCTTATTTACAAGGGCAGCTATTCGGGAAAATATTGCGTACCCTGTGAGAGCTTCTGGACAGAAACTCAGCTTGTTGACGGCAAGTGTCCCGATTGCGGCAGAGAAGTCATCGACAGCGAGGAGGAGGCATATTTCCTTAAGCTTTCCGATTATACCGACAGGATAATCGACCTGCTCAAAAATACTGATTTCCTTCGCCCTGAAAACCGTGTAAACGAGATGGTGAACAACTTTGTAAAGGATGGACTGGAAGATCTGTGTATTTCCAGAACAACTGTAAAATGGGGCGTTCCCATTCCCTTTGATGATAAGCACACCGTATATGTATGGCTGGATGCGCTCATCAACTATATCAGCGCACTTGGCTACGAAAATAACACTTATGACGATTTCGAGAAATACTGGCCTGCAAATATGCACATGACAGCAAAGGAGATCGTTCGTTTCCACTCCATCGTATGGCCTGCACTGCTCATGATGCTGGATATTCCTGTTCCCAAGCGCCTTTACGGTCACGGCTGGATAACATTCAACGGTGCGAAGATGTCCAAATCCCTCGGAAATGTCGTTGACCCGTTCATTCTCGGCGAGCGCTACGGCGTTGACGCTGTACGTTATCAGATACTCCGTGACATGCCCTACGGCAGCGACTGCAACTTCTCCAACGAGATAATGATCGGTCGTATCAATACAGACCTCGCAAATGACCTCGGAAATCTTGTTTCCCGTACAGTTGCGATGGTCGACAAGTATTTCGGCGGAACTCTCCCTGTTGACAGGCAGGCTGATGCTCTGGATGATGAGCTTCAGGGTATGGCTTCTGCACTGCTTGCAAAGGTCGCTCCGCTTATCGAGGAGGCTCAGCTCTCCAAGGCGCTGGAGGAGATATTCAAGGTAGTTTCCCGTGCGAACAAGTACATCGACGAGACCGCTCCCTGGATACTCGCAAAGGACGAGGCTAACAAGACAAGACTTGCAACCGTTCTCTACAACCTGCTTGAAACAGTACGTATATGTTCTGGTCTGCTGTTCCCGTTCATGCCTCAGACAATGCCCAAGGTATGGGAGCAGATCGGCGCAAACGCAGATATAACCACCTACGAAACACTGGATAAGTTCGGAACACTTCCTGCTGATGTAACAGTTCACAAGGGAGATGTTCTGTTCCCCAGAATAGATATGGACAAGGAGATCGAGGAGCTTAACGCTATGCTGAAGCCCGCAGTTGAGATACGTGAGGATGAGGATCTTGACAAGGCGAACATCATTACCATCGATAAGTTCTTTGAGGTGAAGCTGCGCAGCGGTGAGATAGTTGCAGCAGAGAAGATGAAGAAGGCAAAGAAGCTGCTTAAGCTTCAGATAGACGATGGCAGGGGCGGCAGACAGATCGTTTCTGGTATCGCAAACTGGTATACTCCCGAGGAGCTTATCGGAAAGAAGATAATCTTCGTGGCAAACCTTGCTCCCAAGCCCCTGTGCGGCGAGGACAGCAACGGAATGATACTCGCAGTCGAGGCAGGCGATAACGATGTACGTGTTATCTTCCTTGACAGCGATGTGCCTAACGGCAGCCCCATTGGATAAGATTGGATAACAAACAGCCCCGCAGGGATGGCATACAGGGCTGAGTTCATTAAGTACAAGGAGGTATCGTAGTGGACATTTCGAGAATGGCGAATATCGCCACCGTCAATCAGACGACACTTACAAAGTCCTCGGAGCAGAGGACGGAGCATAAGACCTCCACTCTTGCCTCCGAGCATACCGACAGTTTTATAAAGTCCCAGCAGGCATATACTCCCGCCTACACCAGGAAATCTGCGCAGAAGCAGAACAGTGACAACAACCTTCTTCAGCGTGAAAACTCCGAGGACAAGGTTGGCGCTGTAAAGCAGAGCGAGGGTCGTCCCAAAGCCGAGCTTATGGTAGAGGGAGTACAGCACATAATCCGTGCGATGTTTGTAAAGCAGGGCGAGGTACTGTCGGGGAATGTTCCCAGCGTCGGCGCAAAGCTGTACGCAGAGGAGCTTCTGACCCAGATACGCAGGCTGTACGGCAGCAGTGCGGAGGACGAAACATCTCCTGAATACTGGCAGGCTGAACCAACCGCTGAAAGACTGATGATGTTCTTTGAATGTGTTTCGGTGGACGGCGACAAGACCACGTTACTTGATCGTGCGTTCAACGGAGCGTTTAGGGATACCGAGGCGCTTTTCGGCGGCAGGGGAAGGCTCCCTCTGGAAAGCTACGAAACAAAGGCGCTGGTACAGGAGAATTTCTTTAACCAATTGCAAGGAACCACTTAATATATGGGAATTATAGATACTCATGCCCACTACCTTACCGAAGATTTCGGGGAGGACTTTTTTCCGCTTATGGAGAGTCTGCCCGCTCTTGGTGTAGAGAAGATAATAGCAGTGGGCTATGACCTCTCCTCAAGCGAGGAGGAGATAAGGCTTGCTCAGCGGTATGCGCATATATATGCGGCAGCGGGAGTTCATCCCGAAAACTGCTACGACCTGCCTGACAACTGGCTCTCACGTCTGGAGGAGCTGCTGGCAGAGGAGAAGATATGCGCCCTCGGTGAGATAGGTCTTGACTATCATTATGACAATACGATAAAGTCTGTTCAGCACGAGGTGTTCGAGCAACAGCTTCTGCTTGCAGAAAGACTTGGGCTGCCCGTTATAATCCACTCTCGTGACGCATGTGAGGACACGATGACAGTGCTGAAAAAGCACAAGCCCCGTGGGGTGCTCCATTGTTTCTCAGGAAGTGCGGAGACCGCCGCAGAGGTCGTAAAGCTCGGGATGTATGTGGGCTTTACAGGGGTGCTGACATTCAAAAATGCCAAGAAGGCTGTGGCAGCGTGCGAGGCTGTACCGCTTGACAGGATGCTGCTTGAAACGGATTGTCCTTATATGGCACCTGTGCCGCATCGTGGAAAGCGCTGTGACAGCTCCATGCTGATACACACTGCTGAAAGGATGGCGGAGATAAAGGGTGTTTCCACAGAGGAAATGATAGATATCGCAAAGAAAAATGCTGAACGGCTGTTCGGTATATGACCGCTTCGGTTCAGCTAAAGATAAGATTTAATTAAGGAGTTACTATGGACGCAGACAGTCGAAGTACAAACACAACCGAAAACTCAGAAAAACCTAAGCAGCACAAGGTCAGAAGATTTCTTCTCGGATGGCTTATTGCGCTTAACAAGGGCATAACAAAGCTGCTTAAGGCAGCTCTCGGAACAGATTACATGGATGTCACCGAGGACCAGGTTCTTGATATGGTGGACGCTCTCGCAAAGACCCCGAATGACGAGGGCGATGACAGCGTTATCGAGGAGACCTCCGCACAGATGATAACAAACATCTTCGAGTTCAACGATCTTACTGCGGAGGATGTAATGACTCATCGCACGAATATCGTCGGAGTTGAGAAGAACGTTTCGCTTGATGATATCATATATCTTGCGCTGGATATGGGATTTTCCCGTCTGCCCGTATACGAGGGCAGTATTGACAAGATAATCGGTATCATCATCGTAAAGGATCTGCTGTGCCTTGTGGGAGAAAAGGATACCTCCTCATTCAATGTGCAGGACTTTCTGAGAGATGTTATCTTTATACCGGAGGCATGTCCCTGTTCGGATACATTCCAGTCGCTTACCGCACTTAAGTCGGGAATGGCTGTGGTGGTGGACGAATACGGCGGCACTGCGGGAATAGTTACACTTGAGGATATTATCGAGGCGATAATGGGCAATATCCAGGATGAGTATGACGACGAGAAAACCCAGATAACAAAGGTTGGCGAGGAGCAGTATGATATCGACGGCGAGGCAGACCCCGAGGAGGTACTCAGGCTGTTCGGCGTGGAGCTGCCCGAGGAGCATGAGTACAAGACGATAGCAGGATTTATTACTGACAAGCTTGGCTATATCCCCGAGGGTGACGATATAGTACCTCCCAGTGTGGATTACGATGGAGTTCACCTTGTGGCACTGGTGATAGAGGACAGGTGTATTATAAAGGTGCGTGCCTCAAGAGCAGAGCCTGTTGCGGACGCTCCCGATGAAGAATAATATTTACATTCAGCCGCTTGTGTTACAGGCGGCTGTAACTACATGAAGGAAAGGAATAATATGTCCAACGAAAACACAAACTGGGGACAAAGCGTCACAGGCGTTGTGATACATGACGGAAAAGTCATGCTTGCACGCCATACCTACGGCGGCGGAAAGGGTATGCTGATAATCCCCGGTGGATATGTGAATTACGGAGAAACTCCGCAGGATGCGCTCAGGCGTGAATATATGGAGGAAACGCATATCGTTGTCGAGCCGACAGAGCTTATAGGCATCCGTTTTAATATGCATGACTGGTATATAGTTTTTAAGGCTGAGTATGTTTCGGGCGAGCCTGTTTCTGACGGCGATGAGAACAGCGAGGTGCTGTGGATCGATGTGAACGAGGCACTGACAAGAGAGGATGTTCCTGAGCTTACAAAGAAGCTGATAGCAAGCTCAATGAGAGATAACAGTGGTCTGCATTACGAGGATTACACAGGCAGCACAAAGCATGCACCGTATTCATTGTATTGCAAATGATGTGAAAGGAGCCGATATGCGCCGAGATCGTAAAAAAGCAGCAGCGGATATGATATCCCTGCTGAAAGAGGAATATCCCGAGGTAAAATGCGCCCTCATATACACTCAGCCACACGAATTATTGATAGCTACAAGGCTTTCGGCACAGTGTACCGATAAGCGTGTGAATATGGTGACTCCTGCACTGTTTCAGCGTTTTCCGAGCGTAGAGGCATTTGCTTCCGCAGATGTTTCCGAGGTGGAGGAGCTTATCCGTACCTGCGGCTTATTCAAAACAAAAGCACAGGATATCGTTTCGATGTGCATAATGCTACGGGATATCCATGGCGGAAAGGTCCCCGATAGCATCGAGGCGCTGACGAAGCTCCCCGGAGTGGGACGAAAGACCGCAAACCTCATTGTAGGCGACCTGTACGGTCAGCCTGCTTATGTGTGCGATACTCATGTTATACGTCTTACAAACAGACTGGGGCTTTCCGATACAAAGGATGCAGGCAAGGTGGAAAAGCAGCTCCGTGAGGTCATCCCGCCCGAGGAGAGCCTTAACTTCTGTCACCGCCTTGTATGGCATGGCCGTGGAGTATGCTCCGCACGGGCGCCGCAGTGCGAGGCATGCGTCCTGCGTAACCTGTGCAGGTCAAAGGACAAGTCTGTATGACTTATAAAACAATATCCCCCTGAGAATTGATCTTCTCAGGGGGAATTTTTATCTGTTATGAATTTTTTCGCACAATCGTGCGTAGTCGTTAAGAGTAAGCTCCTCTGCACGGGCAGTCTGCTTTATTCCGCTTTCTGCAAATATCTCAGCAAGCTCCTGCTTTGCGATGCCAAGCTCTCCCGAAAGAGGGTTGATTATCTGCTTTCTGCGCTGCGAAAACGCCGCACGTATGATGCGGAAGAACAGCTTTTCATCCGTAACATCAAGACCGTTATCCTGTTTGATATCAAGACGGATAACAGCACTATCCACATTAGGGGATGGCATAAAGCTGCCACGACCTACTTTGAACAGCAGCTTAGGCTCGCTGTAATAGGAAACTCCGCAGGAGAGCGCACCGCAATCCCTTGTGCCGGGGACTGCGCATATCCTGTCTGCCGCTTCCTTCTGTACCATTACGGTGAGTGCGCTGACAGGAAGCTTTTCTTCCAGTACACGCATGATGACGGGCGAGGTTATATAATACGGAAGAACAGCTTTTCGTCCTTTACATCAAGTCCGCTTTCGGGCTTTATATC
>JAFSHE010000022.1 GCA_017440445.1 Oscillospiraceae bacterium
GAAGCTCTTGAAGCAGCAGATGCTACTTCCAACGGACAAAATTAAGATCAAGAAAAGCATACGGAGAGATTCGTATGCTTTTTCTGTAACAAGGAGAGCAATATGACAGAAAAACTGATAAACATTGGAAATATTCCTGTTAAGCTATATAGTGCGGAAAGTCCTCGTGGTGCGGTGATAGCTGTGCATGGCTTTGGCGGCAGCAAGCAGAGCGGTGCGATAGAGGGTCTTGCAAAGCGTGTCTGCACTGAGGGCTTGAGCGTTATTGCATTCGACCTGCCCGCACATGGGGAGCGCAGCGACTCCATTGAGGCGCTCGACCCTCGTAACGTGATAAAGGAGATAATGACCATAGAGAAATTCGCCGCAGAGAGCATCGGCGGGGAGCTGTATACATTCGCCACAAGCTTCGGCGGTATGAATATGCTCCATCGTCTGGCGATGGGTCAGGCTCCCTATAAAAGAGTAGTTCTGCGTGTTCCTGCGGTCAATATGGCGAATACTGTCGTTACTATCTCGGCTGCCTGCGACAATTATTTTTCGATGGAAAAGGCCGAAAAAGAGGGGTTCCGCATAAAGCTTTCAAAGGAGTTCGTGCTGCCGTATCAGTTTTACGAAATGCTGAAGGGTGCCTCCTGTCTGCGTACCGATGCAGCATGGAACGACAGCCGTATCCTTACGATATACGCAGAGAACGACGAGCTGGTTTCTCCCGCAGATACACAGGAATTCCTGCGGCTCAATCCCGAGATGAAGTCGCTCTGTGCAAAGGGCAGCCCGCACCATATTCTGGAGCCTCGGCTGCTGTCGCAGGTTCTGGATAGCGCAGCGGAGTTTATCCTTGGCTGATGTGGGTGTGATATTGCACAAAAATTATTGTCATAATTCACAAATGGTTATAAACTGCTTGATTATGCGGTTAGCATAAGCTATAATTGTATAATAAGGTTAGCTATATATTTATGCTGTGGCTGATAGGCATTGAAACAAGGATGGTGATACGGATGAGCTGCAATAGTAACGATTACGAAAACAGAATAAAAGAGCTAGAGGAGCAGCTTTCCGCCTCCAGAAAAGAGGTAAAGAATCTTCAGGTGGCGGTAAGGGCTGAAAATCTGAAGGTCAAGATTTCTTCGGAGTACAGTAATTTCGGCCTGTGGGAGTACGATATCGCAGACGATATCTGCTATCAGTACAAAAAGCTGAACGGCATCTATGAAGCGGAGCTGGACCCCATCGTACATTTCAGGGATACTATCATAAGCTGGGGCAACGTGTATTCAGAGGATATCCCTGTGTTCCATAAGTTCTGTGACGCTATGGAGCGTGGCGACAAGGAGATACGTTACGATGTCCGTACAATAAATGATTACAGCGATGTTGTGTGGTTCAGGTACGAGGGAAAGACCATATATGATGAAACAGGCAGACCAGTCCGAGTAGTCGGCCGTACCCTTGATGTTACCGAGGAAAAGGGCGGCACAGGAATAAACAGTGACGAGCGTCACGATATGCTTACAGGCGCATTTGCATACAGCACTTTTGTTGAAACTGTGGAGCGTAAGCTTCAGGAAAAGAGCGACAAGAATTCCGCACTGGTCGTGGTGGGAATAGACCGTTTTTCGGAGCTGAAGGACTCTCCCGATTTCGATACGGACCTTATCCAGAAGACCCTTGGAAAGGTGCTGGAGGGACAGAGTGCCGCAGAGCAGGGCAGTGCATTTGCGCGCATCACCGACGGAGCATTTGCGTTTTTTGTCCGTTTCAGGGATATACCTAATCTGAATACCATCGTTTCAAGACTTATATTCAGATTCCATGATTTCCATTTCACCGATGGTGTAAGCGACAAGACTGTTACCGTCAGCGCGGGCGTTGCCATATTCAAGACCTATAAGAATTACGAAACTACATATAAAGAGGCGTGTGCTGCGTTTAATTCCGCAAGGTCAAAGGGCGGAAACGGCTTTATGCGGTATACCGCTTCCATGCAGCTTACCGCTGAGATACTCCCCGAGAGCAAGCTTTCCGTACTGCCCGAGGAGATAACAGGCGCAGTAGGTGCGGAAACGATATATCATTGTATCAACCTTGCGCTGGCAGACGAGAAGAATATCTCGCTCATGCGCCGTGCAATCCGTCTTATAGGCGAGTATACAAAGATAACGCAGTTCTATCTCTGCCGTTTCAGATCGGGCGGGGATGAGATGTATATGCCCTGGAGCGTAAGCGGTGAAACCGAATATAATGAGAAGCTTCCCAATGTTGTTCCTGAATGCAGCCGTGAGGAATGGCTCGGTATACTCAGGAGAAACAAGCGTATTATAGCGACCGTTGACCGTTCGGAGCACAAAGAGTATAAGCTTGCATTCGTGAACGGTGCGGTCTCGGCTATCTGCTGTCCGATAATGGGCGGTGAAAATATTGCGGGCTATTTCGTGATGGTATCCGATTCGCTGATGGCATGGCAGGAATCTGACATCAGCATCGTGGATATGCTGAGAAGTTCTTTTGACTGCATGTTCGGCAGATATTACATGGACTATCAGCTTAACAGACGGCTGAATTTCGCAAATGCCGTAATAAACGACCTTGGAATAGAGGGATTTACGATAGACACCGAAACCTATGAGGTGGACTATCTCGGAGAGCGTGCCGCATTCAGCTATGACATGAAAAAGGGCGATGTGTGCTACAAGGCTATAAGAGGTCTGGACGCTCCCTGTCCCGATTGCCCTGTTAATCAGCTTAAGGCGGGACAGCTCTCAGCGTGTACGGCATTCTACCGTGAAAGCGACAACCGCTGGATAGATATAGCGGCATCCCGATACGAGACCGAGGACGGAAATGCAAGATATGCCATAAGCACTGTGGATATCACAAACTGCATCGGCAAGGTGCGCACAAGGGATTCGCTGACAGGCGTGATGGGCTTCGACAGCTTTGCGGTGGACGCCATGAGGCTGACCGCACAGATACCCGACTATGGCTATATAGTGGTGATAAATGTTGCGAATTTCCGCCGCCTGAACGAAACAAGCGGCTATGAGAGCGGCGATACGGTTATAATTGCGGTCGCTGATGTACTTAACTCTGCACTTGGTGCGGATGAGCTACTCTGCCGCACTGAGGGCGCACGCTTTGTGGCGCTGTACCGCAATAAAAACGCAAATGATCTGCTTACAAGGCTTAATCAGATGTTCCGCAGTGCGCAGCATCAGGTGCTTGAGAAGGCAGGACTTCAGGTGCATATTATTGCGGGCGCATACGAGCTTACGGGTGAAAAACTCGGTATCATGTCTGCACTTGACAGGGCTATACTTGCGCAAAAGACCGTCAAAGACAAGGCGTACTACACTGATAATATGATAGCCTTCTATGACAACACCATGAGGGAGGAGCTTCAGACACGTCAGTATATCGAGACCCACATGGTGGAGGCTCTGGAGAATGGCGAGTTCAAGGTGTTCTATCAGCCTAAGGTAAGCACCGAAACGGGACAGATCGTGGGCGCAGAGGCGCTGGTGCGCTGGATAAGACCCGACGGCGAGATGATTTCTCCCGGAAAGTTTGTTCCTGTATTTGAGCGCAACGGTTTTATCACGGATATGGATTTTGCCATCTACCGCAGTGCTATTGCGGATATCAAGCGATGGATAAGGAACGGTATAGAGGTACCTCTGATATCGCTGAATGTTTCACGTCATCACATGCGTGATGAGACCTTCCCCGACAAGATATGTGCGCTGGTGGATAACCTCGGAGTTCCCCGCAGTATGATAGAGCTTGAGATAACAGAAAGCATGCTGACCGAGAACATGAGTCGTCTGCTTGACGCTATGACGCAGCTGAAGGAAGCGGGATTCAGGATATCGGTAGATGATTTCGGTTCGGGATACTCCTCGCTTAATCTCATAACTCTGCTGCCTTTTGATACGCTGAAGATAGACGGAGGCTTCTTCCTGAGGAATGAGCTGACCGAGAAGAACAAGAAGGTAATAACCTCTATCGTGGAGCTTGCAAAAAATCTTAATCTCTCCACGGTATCCGAGGGTGTTGAAACAGATGAGCAGGTAGGCTTCTTAAAGGACCTCGGCTGTGATATCATCCAGGGATACTATTATTATAAACCCATGCCTGTTGTCAGCTTTGAGAAGCTGCTGACTGCGGATAAAGAAGAAAATATCTGATAAAAAGATCAGCCTATGATACCGAGCGTATCATAGGCTGATTTATTTTTATATATCAGTGGCCGACGAAATTTGTCAGGATATCCTGAAGATTCTGTGACTGGGTATTCAGCTTGTCGCTGGACGCTGCGCTCTCCTGTGCAGATGCGGCGGTGGAGCGTACTATATCCTCGATCGCTGTGATCTTTTCGGATACGTTCTTTACGTCCGCTGCCTGTGCCTCGGAGGCTTCGGATATCTTTACGATAAGGTCGTTTACGCTGCCTACGCCCTCAGATACGGTAACAAGCGCTGCCTCGGTCTCCGCTGCAAGGCGGGAGCCTTTCTCTACTACCTCGCCTGTACCGCTGATAAGCTCGTTGGTGTTCTTTACAGCCTCGGCTGACTTGGATGCAAGGTTTCTTACCTCGTCCGCAACCACTGCGAAGCCCTTGCCTGCGTTGCCTGCCCTTGCCGCTTCGATAGCAGCATTGAGTGCGAGTATGTTGGTCTGGAATGCTATGTCATCGATAGTCTTTACTATCTTCACTATCTCCTGAGCCTTGTTGTTGATGTCGTTCATGGACTGGAGAAGCTCGGTCATACGGCGGTTACACTCGACTACGTTGTCGGAGGTTATTCCCGACTGAGCCTGTGCGGATTCTGCGGATGCCGCATTCTCGTTTATCTGTGTTACCATCTTCTCTATCAGACCCATAAGCTCGTCTATGGTCTTTGACTGCTCGCTTACACCCTCTGCGAGTGTACTGGAGGAGGATGCAACGCTTGCGGAGCTGAGCGCTACCTCGTTGGAGGCTACATCTATGCCGCCGATTATGTCGCTGAGTTTATCGGATATCCTGATAACGGATTCCTTTATCTTTGCGAAGTCGCCAACATAGTTGCCGTTGAACTCGATGTTGAAGTCGCCGTGGGACAGCTTGTCAAGGTTGCTGTTGATATCGTTTATGTAGCCTGTCCATACCTGATTTGTTTCAGCGATGCTGATGCACAGGTCGCTGATGCTGTCGTCTGCATAGTATGTGGGAGTGTAGCTGAGGTCGCCTTCCTTCATGTCGGCAGCGGCTTCCTTAAGCTCGTCAATTGGCTTTATTATCTTCCTGATAAGTATGGAGAGAATAACTATCGAAATAATAGCGGAGATCACAAACATTATGAACATCGCCATTATAACGCCCCACATCTGGGAGTTGTACTGGCTTGAGGGGGTCGAATAGAGGTAATACCAGCCTGTTGAGCCGATCTTTGCAGGAACAAAGTAGGATGTTTTTCCGTTATAATCCTTGGTTTTGAGCGGCGAGTAATTCTCATTTGAAATGGCTTCTACCAGCCCACCGTATGCGGGAATATCGGAAAGGGATGTGATAACGGTGGAACCATCCTCGCTGATACGAGGCATGTATTCCTCGCTGCCGTGTACGATAAGACCGAATTTGTCATCCGCAAGCATGGGATATGCATTGTCAAGTATCTGGATGCTGTTGGTTATCTCGGTGAGGTAATCGGCGTAGATATCTGTTCCGATAACGAAATCCAGTGTTTTGTCTGACTTGTAGAATGCTCTAGAAACGGTCATTACAAGCTTCTGTGTGTTGTTGTCGATATAGGGGGAGGTGCAGGTGTATGCGCCGTTTGCTGCGATGGTAGCCTTGTACCAGTCACGCTGGGTAACGTCGAAATCCTCGGGCAGCACGAATTTGCTGGCGAAAAGTGTAGTTTTGTTGGGAATGACAACGTAGCTGTCAACAGTATCTGCGGATTTTCTGGATGCAAGGAAATCCTCCAGCTCGGAATAGGTCATGTTCTCAAGGCTGTTGTTGTACTGGATGGAGTCGCCGAAATATGCTATGGTGTTCTCCTGACGGTCTATCCAGCTGTCGAATTCCAGAGCTTTTGCGGCGAGTGTAGCGGATATCTCCTTGTTGATGCGGGTGTCAAGAGTATCTCTGAAAATAAAGTATGATACTACCGCCACAAGTGTGAATACGATACTTATTATCAGGGTCACTGCCAGGGTAAGCTTTTTGTGAAAGCCTCTTTGCTTTTTGGTCTGCATAACTATCTTCCTCCTTTTTTGATGATATTGTCACGGGGACAACATATTTCTCCTTTATTATACAACATTTTCCTTTTCTTTGCAATAGCAAAATAAAGTGTTAGCATGCTATTTACAGAAAATATTACGTGGTACAAAAAAGAAATGACCTGAGATTTTTCTCAGGTCATTTAATGTATTTGTCTGTTATTGTTCAGCAGCGGACGGCCTTGTTTTTCTGGAGCCGACCAGTTCCATGAAGGGCTTGTTTTTCTCCAGTACAAATCTGAACAGCGGGCAGCCGACTGCGGTTATCACTACAAGCTCTCCGAGGCCTACCGTCAGCATGCTGAGCCATATCGGCTCGTTGAAAGCGAGCAGCAGCTCCACTGCGATTATCACAGCGTTGCTGAGTACAGGCAGCAGCGAAGCAAGCCAGATGTTCTTCACCGAGAACATGGGAATCACCGCTATGGCGGTGGCAAGCGTACCGAATACCATGTCCATAAGCGCCATCGGGCTGAAGCAGTTTGCGATAAAGCATCCCACGATAAGCGCTATGCTGTAATCCCTGCGGTAGAAGCACAGCAGAGTAAGTATCTCGGCTATGCGGAACTGCACAGGCCCGAACGAGAACCCCGAAAGCACCAGTGTAAGTGCGGCGTAAAGAGCGGCAACTACCGCAAGTCGTGCAAGATCTCTGATCTTGTTTGTCTGATTTTTTTGCATAAAAAAACTCCTTGTTTTTTAACGGTGGTTAGGCAAAGAAAACACCGTATTAAATTCTGTGCGCCATGCACAACTGATATGATACCATATTTCTTCCGAAAAATCAAGAGGGTATTTTTGTATAAACAGACAGATGCTCTGCCTGTTTATACAAAGCCCTTTTCCTTTATCTGCTCCAGTGTTTTCGGGAAATAATCATGCAGCATGCACCCCACGTTGTAGCACTCGTAGGGAATTCCACGCTCCTGCATCAGCGCACGGTACTCGTTGAACGGTCTGCTGTCACGGGAGGTGTGGATGTGTCCGTAAAGATGCACCGCACCACGGTCGGCATTCTTCCAGTGGGCGATGGGATAGTGACATAATATCACACGTTGTCCGTTATCCACTATCTCGGCATATTCCTTTATCCATACAAAGGTCTTTCTCATAAAGTCTGTGGGTCGGTCGTGGTTTCCGAGAATGAGATACTTGCGCCCGTTCAGCTTTTTCAGTACCTCGTCGCCCTGCTCGTTGTTCCATGCAAAATCCCCGAGGATATATACGTCGTCCTCCCTGCCTACGACCGCATTCCAGTTTGCGATGAAGCACCTGTTCATCTCCTCTGTCGTGGCGAAGGGACGTGCGTCAAATCTTATGCTGTTTTCGTGACCTATATGAAGGTCGGATGTATAGAAGTTCATTTTTATCGCTCCCTTTCCTTGCGCACAGTACGTGTGCTGTTCTGTCTGTATTCTCCTGCTGTCATTCCCGTCCGTTTCCTGAACTGACGGATAAAGTGTACGTCGTTTTCACAGCCGCAAAGCTCCGCTATCTGTTTTATCGGCAGAGAGGTGCTGCGCAGATAGTATTTGGCATTCTCTATGCGGGCGCATAGCAGGTCCTCGTAGCAGCTTATCCCGAACTCCGTTTTGTACAGGTACTGGAAGTGCGAGGGACTCAGCGACAGGCTCTCCGCAAGCTCTGCGATACTGCGGCGGTCCGAGGGGTTGCGGTGGATGGAGGCACGCAGCTCCCTCAGTGCGGCGCTGTGCGCCGTGACGGAGCCTTTCTGCTCTGCGCCCTCCGCAAGCTTAGACAGCAGCAGCCGAAGCAGCAGGTCGATGTTGTCTGTGCTGTTTTCGCTGCCCGAGACCGACTCCAGCGAGAGCAGCGACAGTATTTTTTCCGCCGCAGCTATATCAGCTGATGTGATAATCGTATTATATGGCAGTCCTATTCTCTGGGTGAAGCCGCTGTTTTCTCCGCTGCTGAAATGTACCCAGTGGTTTGCAAATTCCCCGCCGTCTGCGCCGTAGTGCTGATGGAACTCCCCTGAATACACAACTGCGCTCCCTGCGGGAACATGAAACACTTCCCCGTGAAGCACCACCAGCGCAGGGGTCTTGAATATAAGTATCAGCTCATCTCCCGAGCCGTTCGGGCGGTCTATCATGAAATATCTGTCGTGGCGGTAGTCCAGTCCCATCGTATGAAGCTGCATGGTTTTTCTCCAATCGTAGGATATATCAGTTTTGTTAATATGATACATCATTGAAAACCGTTTGTCAATATGTTAAGATAAAGATAACAAATTTTATCCGAAAGGAATATGTATCATGAAAAAGCTCAACCTTACCATCAATCCCCTTGACAAAAAGAGCCACATCAACCGTGAGATATACGGAAACTTCTCCGAGCATCTCGGCCGCTGCATCTATGACGGCATCTATGTCGGAGAAAACAGCGATATCCCCAATATCGAGGGCTTCCGCAAGGACGTTATCGAGGCTTTCAGACAGATAAAGCTTCCTGTGCTGCGCTGGCCTGGCGGCTGCTTTGCCGACGCATATCACTGGAAGGACGGCATCGGCGACAAGGAAACAAGAAAAAAGATGATAAACATCCACTGGGGCGGAGTTGTGGAGGACAACAGCTTCGGCACGCATGAATTCCTGCGCTTCTGTGAGCTTGTGGGCTGCGAGCCGTACATCGCAGGCAACGTTGGCAGCGGCACAGTGGAGGAGATGGCAGAGTGGATAGAGTACATGACCTTTGACGGTATCTCTCCCATGGCAGAGCTGCGCAAAAAGAACGGCAGAGAGCAGCCCTGGAAGCTTAAGTACTTCGGCATAGGCAACGAAAACTGGGGCTGCGGCGGAAACATGACTCCCGAGTATTACTGCGACACCTATCGCAGATATCAGTCCTACTGCCGTGATTTCAGCGGAAACAACCTGTACAAGATAGCCTGCGGACCTAATGCATACGACTACAACTGGACAGAGGTGTGCATGAAGAACATCACACCCTGGAATATGAAGGGTCTTTCCCTGCACTACTACACTGTTCCCTACGGAAACTGGGAGCATAAGGGCAGTGCGACAGACTTCACCGAGGCTGAGTACTACGAGACCATCAACGCAACGCTGCAGATGGAGACCCTCGTTACCCGTCACAGCGAGATAATGAACCGCTACGACCCCGAAAAGAAGGTAGGTCTTATCGTTGATGAGTGGGGCTGCTGGTTTGATGTGGAGGAGGGTACAAATCCCGGCTTCCTTTACCAGCAGAATACAATGCGTGACGCTATCGTTGCGGCAATAAACCTGAATATCTTCAACAGCCACTCCGACAGAGTTTTCATGGCGAATATCGCACAGGCTGTAAACGTACTTCAGGCTATTCTGCTGACCGAGGGCAGCGTTACAGTAAAGACTCCCACATTCCACGTGTTCGACCTGTACAAGGAGCATCAGGACGCTACCCTGATATACAGCCACGCAGAAAACGAGGCTACCGACAGCGAGAGCGGAGTTCCCTGCATAAGCCATTCCGCATCCATAAATGAGAACGGCGATGTTTTCGTTACCCTCTCCAACTGCGCACTGAACAAGGAGTTTGAGATAGACCTCGGCACTGCATTCGGTGAGTTCGTTTCCGCTGAGGCGAGAATGCTTACAGGCGACGCTCACGACCATAATGATTTCACAAACACAGAGAACGTTATGATAAAGTCACTTGATGTAAAGGTGGAGAACGGCAGAGCAAGCGTTGTTCTTCCCGCATGCAGCGTAGCGGCAGTAACGCTGAAGCTCAGATGACAGGCGGCAAGCCCTGTACCCGCTGCCTGCTTGAGGAGGCGGGAAAGCGTGATGTGTACGAGCTGATAAAAGCACGCATCGTGGAGATACCCGAGGCGCTGCGCACTGACGAAAGCACCTACTCCCTGCGGCTTGAGATATGCAGGTCCTGTGAGTATCAGAATGCAGGAACCTGCCTTAAGTGCGGCTGCTATTCCGAGCTGCGTGCCGCAAGAGCAGACGGCTATTGTCCTCACGAAAACAGATTATGGTAATAACACAGAAATGCCTGCATCATGCGGGCATTTCTGCTTGTCGAAAGTATATATTTGCCTGCGCAGCGGGCTATTTAGATAACTTTTTTATTGTGGCTCTGCCACACTAAAAAACACTTCTATCCGCACAACTGTGCGAGTTGGCGCAGACTTGCAAAGCAAGTGGCGCCAACGAGTGCGCCAGCTGCGCTTTGAGTGCGGATGTCGGCTGCGGCATGGATGCCGCAAAGTCGAAGCCAAAAAGGCGGCAAGGATGCCGCCAACAAAGCTTCGACGAGGAAAACTGTCCCAACGGGACTTTTTCGACGGTCTCAAACGCCCGTATCATGCGGGCATTTTTGTTTTCTGTAAATTTTCACATAAAAATGGGATTGGTGGTTGAAATTATGTGCAGAATGTGGTATACTTTATAATGTATATTTATATTCATATTTGACGGGAATGTGTCCCGTGGGAACAGAGAAAGGAAATATGATGTCACGCTTTACCGATAAGCTTTGTCCTGTATGCAGGACGGCTTTTGCTGAGAATGACGATGTGGTGGTATGCCCCGAGTGCGGCACTCCTCACCACAGAGATTGCTATAAAATGCTGGGAAAATGCGGCGTGTCGGAGTACCACGAAAAGGGCTTCGTGTGGGACGGAAGGCTTCCCGATGAGCAGGAGACAAAGGCAGCCGAGGAGGCACAGGCGGTGCAGTCCGCAGCATCCGTTGACCCGCACCATGCCGAGTATCCCGCAGGTGTTCCGCAGCAGGATGTAAACACAGACTACGGAAATGACATAAACAGCGATATGCCTGAGATGGATGCACTGAATCAGATACCCGACCCGTATAAAAGCGTTTATCAGTCCGTGCGTAAGATAACCGAGGACGAAACAAGGGGCGCTGACGGTGTTTCGGGCAAGGAGCTTTGCTACTTCGCAGGAAGATCCATCATCCACTATTCGCAGGCGTTCAATGCGTTCCGCAGGGGCGTTATGAAGGACGGGAAGATACAGCCCGTCAAGCTGTTTCTGAATATCTGCTCGGGTCTTTTCGCACCCATCTTCCAGTTTTACCGCAGGATGGACGGGCTTGCGATAGCTGTACTTCTGGTGAATATGCTTACAGCTATCCCTGAGGCGCTTCTGATATATGCACAGAACAAGATACTTGAGGTGGGCATCCCGATGGATATACTGAACGTACTGTGCGTCGGGGCGGGGCTTGTGAACCTTGCTATGATGATACTGCTGTGCGTTTTCGGAGATTACCTCTACTACAAATTCTGCGTAAGACGGATAAAGCGTATCCGCACAAGCTATGATGACGGCAAGGCTGACGGATATTACGCAGCCCTCACCGAGAGAGGCGCTCCCTCCAGGCTGCGCATCGTGATAGGCGTACTTGCGTACCTGCTTGCCATGGAGCTTGCGGTGCGTCTGCCTGTCTTATTGTAACTATAACGAATAGGAAATTACCTGATAATGAAAGAGAAGATAGAACGGTTTTATTCCGCATTTGGTGACAGGGGAGTAATGTTCCTGCTGTTCGCCTTTTCGGTAGTGGTGCATGCACTGCTGTCGCTGAATATGGAGCTTCCCGCAATATCGCCCGATGAATACGGCACAGCGGCGCTCACCGCCTTCTATACGGGCAGGGACTGGTCGGGATATATGGGCAGTACGGGCCACTATTACGGATATATCCAGGCGCTGTTCTATTTCCCGCTGGCGCTGGTGTTTTCATCGCCCTACGCACTGTATAAGGCGATGCTGGTAATGAACGGTGTTATCATCAGCTTCATCCCGATGATAGCCTATCACCTCGCCGCTAAGATCGGTGTTGCAAAGGTGTGGCAGAAGTCCGTTATAGCACTCTGCTGCGGCTTTTACATGACGTATGTTTCGCACTCGAAGTTTATCTGGAACGAGGCGATATCAAGCCTGCTTCCGTGGCTCATCGTCTGGTGCGTATACATGGCGTGGGACAGAAAGAACAGATATTCGCGCTTCACCTTTTCGGTTATAACAGGCTTTCTCGGGGCGGTGTGCTTTGCGGCGCATCCCAGGCTTATAGCTATCACGATAGCCATGGTGTTCACCCTGCTTATCGCAAGGATAGTTTTCAAGGAGAAGATACTTAATCTCCCGTCATTTTTCATCACGCTTGTGGTGTCCTTCGTTACGGAGTATTTTTTCCGCAATATGCTGGTGCAGAATGTCTGGGACGGAGTTGTGCGTATAAACACCTCCGAGTCGTGGATGGCCCGTGCTGCGGGAATGACCGACAAGGATGGATTTGAACGCTTTGTATCCACTGTATTCGGACATCTTTATACATTCTTCACATCCACGCTGGGCTTTGGTGCGCTTGCTGTGGCGGTGCTTGCGGTGGTGATAGCAAAGCAGGTCGAGGAATGGTACAGAAACCGCCGCAAAAGGCATGATGACGGCACAAAGGTATACGAGCCTGTAAAGCACAAATATACCTTAAGGCTTACCGTATTCGGCGTTTACGGATTTTTTGCTGTGGGCGGCTCGCTGCTGCTTTCGGCGTTGTATCTGTTTGATTCTCCGGAATTCGGACAGTATACAGACACAGTTATCTTCGGCAGGTATATGGATAATGCAGCGCCGCTTGCTGTTTTTCTGGTGCTGGTATTCATATTCATGTACGGATACAGCATAAAGACCGCCATAGGCGGTGCGGGAGTATATGCGTATGTCTGCATAGGCTTTGCACTGGCAACGCACCCCCTGCTTGAAAAGTGCGAGTATCGTGAGATACCTCTCGTGGGACTTATCCCCTGGCGCATCTCCGAGGATGTGTCGAAGGATTTCACTCAGCTCAGCTTTATCATAATGTCCTCGATGGTTTTCGCCGTATTCGTTCTGCTGGCGGTATTTGCTACATGCACAAGGCGTTTCAGGGGACAGCTTGCTGCGATAATCTCCTGCGGTATCTTCCTTTATACCACGATATTTGCGGGGACGGTCTACCTGCCGATGATGGCAGAGGAAAACGAGATATCCGCTGCTCCGATAAAGGAAGTATCGGAATACATCTACAATGACAAGCTGTCACCGCAGGTGGTGGCGTATGACCTGTCCGCTGAAAGTGCGGGACTTATACAATTCCTTAAGCCGAATGTTTCGGTGTTGTGCATAGGTCACAGGAATGACCTGCCCGAGGCGGGAATATTCATTTTCGAAAACGGCGCAGAGATACCCTTCAGGCCTGAGCAGTATGAGGTCGTGGGTGCTACAAAATCATATACTGTACTCGCCTACGGCGACAGTGCAAAGGACTATATCCGCTATAAGAACAACGCAGGATGATATATCCTTCTGTGGTAAAGGAGGTGCGGCATGCCGAAATTTAATAGGACCTCCGCAAGGATATCGCCCGCACGTATACTGGTGCTGGGTTTTCTTGGGATAATCCTTGTTGGAGCCTTTTTGTTATTTCTTCCCATATCCTCAAAAAGCGGGAGCTTTACTCCGTTTTTTGACTGTCTGTTTACCGCAACATCCGCAACATGTGTAACGGGACTTGTGGTATACGACACCTATCTGCACTGGAGCGTATTCGGGCAGATAATAATAGCATTGCTGATACAGGTAGGTGGGCTTGGTTTTGTTACGATAATAACCTTTTTCAATATAGCTGCGGGAAAAAAGCTGGGCTTCAGAACGCTTGCCAATGCGGCGGACGGACTGACAGAAAACAACTTCGTAGGTGGCAGACGTATTTTTATCAGCATAATAAAATATACGCTGATAATTGAGCTGACAGGTGCGCTGATACTTATGATATCCTTTGTGCCGAGGTATGGTGCATATGGAGTGTGGGTAAGCTTTTTTATGAGCATTACAGCCTTCTGCAACGCAGGCTTTGACCTTATGGGACAGGAGAGTGCATTTTCCAGTCTGACAGCCCTTCAGGACGACCCTCTTGTGCTTATTACGATAGCCCTGCTGATAATAGTTGGCGGTTTAGGCTTTATAGTATGGGAAAATTTCCTTAATCTGAGGACGGTTAAGAGGCTTAGTCTGCATTCCCTTTGCGTGCTGTTTATGACGGGCGCACTGGTGCTGGGCGGTACGCTTTTGTATCTTGGTGCTGAATGGGGAAACCCGGCCACGATAGGCGAGATGGGCTTTGGCGGTAAGCTGTTAAATTCTTTTTTCTCCAGTGTTACCGCACGCACAGCAGGGTACAACAGCATACCTATAGAAGGTATGACCGATTTTTCGCTGCTGGGAACTATATTCCTGATGTTTGTCGGAGCGGCACCCGCCTCAACTGGCGGCGGTATCAAGGTGACTACCCTGCTTGTACTGGTTATGGCTGTTGTATCTTATCTGCGTAACAAAAATGATGTTGAGATATTTGGTCACAAGATAGATAAGCTTGCCGTGTACCGCACCCTTGCCGTGACAATGCTTTCCATGGCGGCAGTAACTGCATGCTTCGTGGTGCTGTATTGCTTTTCGCCGTCAGACTCTGTAGACTGTCTGTTTGAGGCAGTGTCGGCATTTTCCACCACGGGACTTTCCTGTGGCACTACCGCACAGGCAGGAGGTATAGGAAAGGCAGTGCTTATCCTGACCATGTACACAGGCAGAGTAGGCCCGGTGTCGCTTATACTGTCGCTAATTATGAAAAACGAAAAACGAAAGACTTCTGTTGTCCCTGACGGACAGATACTGATAGGTTAATACGAAAGGATATTTATTTATGGAGACCTTTGCTTTGGGAAAACTTACAATGTACGTTTCGGACGATCACCGTTTCGGTACGGATGCGTTCCTGCTTGCGTACTATGCGGGCGTAAAGCCCGGCAGCGTCGTGTGCGACCTGTGTACGGGCTGCGGAATAATCCCGCTGATATTCTGCAAGAATGTTATGCCGCATCTTATCTATGCCATGGATATACAGGAGGAGGCTATCGAGCTTCTTCAGATGTCGGTGGAGAAGAACGGACTTCAGAACCATCTTCAGCCTATCCTCGGTGACCTCAGGGATATCCCACAGAACATGATCGCCTATGAGAGCGTGGATATCGTAACGGCAAATCCCCCCTACATGACCAGCGGTTCGGGCTTTGAAAAGGAGTCACGTCCGCAGGCCATCGCACGTCACGAGCTGATGTGTACAGTTGACGATGTGTGCAGGGCGGCAGGCAAGCTGCTGAAGTACGGTGGTCTGCTTAAGATGTGCCATCGTCCCGAGCGACTTTCGGATGTTATCAACGCCATGCGTGAAAACAAGATAGAGCCTAAGAGCATAACATTTGTACATAACAGTATCCTTGACAAGCCCTGGCTTTTCCTTATCACAGGAAAGAAGGGCGCAAAATCGGGCATGATAGTGGAGAAGCCCATGATACTGCGCAACGATGACAAGTCCTACACAGAGGAGTATTCAAGACTTTATGAATGATACGGGAAAGCTTTATGTGGTTGGCACTCCGATAGGAAATCTGTCGGACTTCAGCCCGAGAGGCATAGAAACACTGGAGAATTCCGATTATATTGCGGCGGAGGATACCCGTGTATCGCTGCGGCTGCTTACCCACTTCGGGATAAAAAAGCCCATGCTCAGCTATTATAAGCCGCACGAGGCGGAAAAGAGCGCAAGGATACTGGAGCTTCTGTCCGAGGGAAATACCGTGGCACTGGTTTCGGATGCGGGCATGCCCTGTATCTCGGACCCAGGCGTATATCTTGTGCAGAGATGCTACGAGGCGGGAATTCCCGTTGAGGTCATCCCCTCCTGCAACGCTGCGATAGCGGCAGTCGCAATAAGCGGAATAGATACCATGCGCTTTGCGTTTGAGGGCTTTCTGCCTGTAAACAAAAAGGAGCGCAGCGAGCGTCTTTCCGAGATAAAAAGCATGCCGCATACGCTGATATTCTACGAGGCTCCCCACAAGCTGTGCAGGATCCTTGCGGATATGAGAGATGCCTTCGGCGGCGAGCGCTTCTGTGCGCTGTGCAGAGAGCTTACAAAGCTCCATGAGGAGGTAATCCGCGGTACGCTTTCCGAGCTTTGCGAATACTACGAAAGCACCGAGCCACGTGGCGAGTATGTTATAGTAGTTGCGGGTGCAGAGCAGACCGAAGATGTGGCGCTTACCATCGAGCAGGCGGCTCAGCTTGCAAGGCAGCTCGTACTCGGCGGTGAGAAGATGTCCGACGCATGCAAGAAAGCGGCAAAGGAAACAGGCTTCCCCAAGCAGGAGATATATAAGCTGCTGCTGGAGGATGAATAAGGCTATACAATAATTGAAAGGAAAATATATCATGAACAACAATAATAACAATCTCAGCCCGTTTGTAAAGACAACTCTCCCCATCATCGGGGCAGTGCTTCTGGTTGCGGGAGCAATCGCATACATCTGCCTTAAGCTGGCAGACGAATTCCGCTACAATGAGAAGTGGAAGGATTACGACGAGTGCGGCTGGCACTAAATTGACATTAGCGGGATTTTGTGCTACAATTAGTCTATCATAATAATGAAAAGGAGGAGCGCCTATGGTATGCGGAAGATGCGGGCGTGAGTTTGACCGCAGTGCACAGGACTATTGCGGATACTGCAAGACAGTACACACAAAGGACGGAGAGCCTATCCGTGATATCGTGGGAGTGCTCGGATATATAGCGGAGAGATTTGGTCCCGAAACCCTGCTGAATGTGCGCAGGACGGATGCGCTGGTCGCAGATATCTTCCCTAAGGAGAATGCTATACGCAGGCTTATCTTCGTGGCACTGTACGATGGCTGCGCAAGAAAGCTTATCGGTGTGCGTGGAAAGCCCTTCGAGGTGCGCTGCGCCGCCGCTGCGAGATGCGTTAAATCCCTGCGTGACGAGGTGGGCCTTAAGGGCAAGGCTGCCGCTGACGCAGTGGAGGCGGTAGGTCAGGCGCTGGGCTGCGAGATAGCCTTCAAGCGGCCTGCGGAAACTCCCGTTTCCGCAACGGAGAGCAAGAAGAATATCACAGACTCGGCGGAGCAGTACAGCTTAGGCCGTCATTTCGACCGTATCAAGGACTATGAGCGTGCCATGTACTGGTTTCAGCAGTCCGCACTTCAGGATTGCGGAGAGGCTCAGTATTACGTGGGCTTCTACCGTCTTGAGGGCCGTGGCTGCGCTCAGGATGTTCAGCAGGCATGGGAATGGCTCCTGCGTGGTGCGGAGAACGGCATCCCCGCAGCGCAGTATATGACGGGACTTTTCCTTGCGGAGGGAATCTCCTGCACACGAAACGAGGACAAGGCGTTCGACTGGTTCCTTGAAGCGGCAAGAGCAGGCTACGAGGAGGCGGTGAACGTTATCGCCCTGTGCTACGAAAACGGAATGCATGTTCAGCAGAACTTAGTCACCGCCGCTCTCTGGAGGAGCGGACGCGGCACAGCAGCGGAGGACTATACCGAGGAGCTTGCGGAGGAGCCGCAGCCCCTGCCCGACGACGGCGAGGAGCTGTATCAGTCGGCAAGGCGCTGCCTTGCGGAGCACGA
>JAFSHE010000197.1 GCA_017440445.1 Oscillospiraceae bacterium
ACGGCGGACGTATCGTTGAGCAGCTCAAGAAGCTCGGCTCCTCCTGCGACTGGGAGCGTGAGCGTTTCACACTGGACGATGGCTGCTCCAAGGCTGTACAGAAGGTATTTATTGACCTCTACAACAAGGGTCTTATCTACCACGGCGAGCGTATCATCAACTGGTGTCCCAACTGTAAGACATCTATTTCCGATATCGAGTGCGAGTACGAGGAGCAGGACGGCTTCTTCTGGCACATCAATTATCCTCTGGCTGACGGCAGCGGCTACCTTGAGATAGCTACCACACGTCCCGAGACCCTGCTGGGCGACAGCGCAGTTGCTGTACATCCCGAGGACGAGCGCTATACTCATCTTGTAGGCAAGATGCTGAAGCTGCCCCTTACTGACAGAGAAATTCCCATCGTTGCTGACGAGTACGTTGACAAGGAGTTCGGTACAGGCTGTGTTAAGATCACTCCCGCACACGACCCCAACGACTTTGAGGTTGGAAAGCGCCACGACCTGCCCCTTATCCACATGATGAACGACGACGCTACCATCATGGAGGGCGTAGGCGGCAAGTACGCAGGCATGGACAGATACGACGCAAGAAAGGCTATGGTAGCCGATCTGGAGGCACTCGGTCTGCTCGTTAAGGTTGAGCCTCACAAGCATAATGTAGGCTGCTGCCAGCGCTGCGGCACAACTGTTGAGCCGAGAGCAAGCTATCAGTGGTTCGTTTCCATGAAACCCCTCGCAGGTCCCGCTATCGACGTTGTAAAGAGCGGCGAGCTGAGATATGTTCCCAAGCGCTTTGAGAACGGCTATCTCTACTGGATGGAGAACATCCGTGACTGGTGTATCTCCCGTCAGCTGTGGTGGGGACACAGAATTCCCGCCTACTACTGCCAGAACAAGGACTGCGGTCACACAGAGATCACTCTCGACGGAATTTCTGTTTGCCCGAAGTGCGGCGCACCCATGAAGCAGGACGAGGATACTCTCGATACATGGTTCAGCTCTGCGCTGTGGCCCTTCTCCACACTGGGCTGGCCCGAAAAGACTCCCGAGATGGAGTACTTCTATCCTACCACCACACTGGTAACAGGCTATGATATCATCCCCTTCTGGGTTGCAAGAATGATATTCAGCGGCCTTGAGCATACAGGCGTTAAGCCCTTCAAGGATGTACTTATCCACGGTCTTGTACGTGACGAGCTTGGACGTAAGATGTCCAAATCCCTCGGCAACGGCGTTGACCCGCTTGAGATAATCGACAAATACGGCGCTGACGCTCTGCGTCTTACCCTTGTAACAGGTAACGCTCCCGGTAACGATATGCGCTGGACAGAAACAAAGGTAACAAACTCCAGAAACTTCGCAAACAAGCTGTGGAACGCATCCCGTTATATTCTCATGAACCTGCCCGAGGACTTCGACAAGGCAGTTCTCCCTGAGAACCTCCCCATCGAGGACAAGTGGGTACTCTCCCTCTACAACGACGTTGTAAAGAACGTTACCGCTAACCTTGAAAGCTACGAGCTTGGTATCGCAGTACAGAACCTCACCGACTTTATCTGGGATGTTTACTGCGACTGGTACATCGAGCTTACAAAGCCCCGCATCGCAGCAGGCGCCGAGACCGCTCTTGCAGCACAGAATGTTCTGGTATACGTAATGCAGGGCATCCTGAAGCTGCTGCACCCCTTCATGCCCTACATCACCGAGGAGATATGGTCCTCCATGCCCGGTGCTGAAACAGAGAGCATCATGATATCCGCATGGTGCGAGTATGACGAGAAGCTGCACTTCGAGAAGGAGCAGGAGGAGTTCTCCAGAATAGTTGACACCATCAAGGCTATCCGTGTACAGAGAAACGAGCTTAACGTACCTCCCTCCAAGAAGGTTACTATGTTCGTTGAAACAAAGCACACAGCTCTGTTTGAGGGCTGCAAGGCGTTCTTCGAGAAGCTTGCAGGCGCAGGTGAGTTCACCGTTTCCGAGAAGGCAGACTCCACAGACGGCATGATGACCGTTGTTACAGACAGCGCAAGAGTATTCATGCCTATGGGTGAGCTTGTTGACAAGGAGAAGGAGCTTGCTCGTCTTGAAAAGGAAAAGAAGGCGGCTGAAAAGGATATCGAGTTCCTCTCCAAGAAGCTGAACAACCCCGGATTCCTTGCAAAGGCTCCCGCTCAGCAGATCGAGAACGAGCGTGCAAAGCTTGCAAAGGCTGAGGAGAAGATGGCAAAGAT
>JAFSHE010000198.1 GCA_017440445.1 Oscillospiraceae bacterium
CTGTATTCACCTGCGGTTTCTAGAACTTCCATCGGATTCATTCCGATGCTTGGTGCAGTACGCATCAGTGCCTCATAAGCTATGATCTCTCCGTTTTTCGCACTCACAATAGGCTGGAAGTTATAGTTGAACAAATTCTGGTCAATAAGCGTATTGAACTTGTCATAATGTTCTTTGGGAGTGATATGTTCCTTTACAACAGCAGTCATACCGCTCTTTACACGATTGATATACATTTCACCCGTAGCACGTTTTGTAAAGTTTGCAAAAGTACCTTCCCAACCGGGGTCAGCCGTTATGCAGCCACAATTTACTTCTACGTAGTATTCTAGACCGCTGGAGGCGTTGTACTTTTCTATGCTGTTGAAGAATGATTTTGTGGCATTATTCACTGTATCACTTATCATGGAGGAATCGTCAAGATAGTTGATGACAGTGAATTCATCCTCTGATATATGACCAATGAAGGAATTAGAAGGATTAGCTTCTTTCAGCGCTTTTGCAACATAGCACAGTGTGGCTTCTATATCCTGCATGCCATAGTTTTCGTATATGAATTTATACTTTGGCAGGCCGTATATTGATACAACTATTGCCTTGTTGTGATTATCCTCGTTGGCGTTAAATTTATCAAACCATCTGTTAGCTCCTTTAAGATTAGGAAGCTTTGTGATCGGGTTTACTATGTTTGCATTCTGTACGCTCTCAAGAAGCAGTACCTGTCGTCTGTGATTGATAGCTGAGTTAAATGCGATATTGATGACCTTGCTTTCACGATTGAGATTTTGTGAAATTGATTTTACATCCTCTGTGAATACTGCATAGTAGCCGCATACTGTCTGGCAGACGAATACCGCTGTGAGGATACAGCAGGTGTTGTCCTCAAGCCATTCCTCAAGATTAGGGATCATCTTGTCTGCGCTGAATACTTCTGTTTTGTCAGGAGCGTCACCATCGACATGGTATACAGCAGTAAGTACATCTGTATTTTCAGAAACAGGCGTACCTATCGGGGCAACATATTTTTCACGCAGACACAGCAGGGAATTGGAAAGAATACAGCGTGACAGCATTCTGCATACTGCGTCCATATCCTCGCTTTCTACCATTCTGTCGAGCCATGAAAGTACATGTCCCTCGTGATTTTTTGCATCCTGCATCATGTGGAAAAGATATCCTGCATCTTCAACGTGGTTTATGTCAGATACACATCCGCATGACTCTGAGATCAGCGGGGACATCTCATAATGATATGAGCCGCAGGGAATATGTTTTTCCAGCGCATCCTCTGCAACCTGTAAGGTAAGCTCTGCCAGCTTGCCCATGTCCTCGATACATGTGGTAAATCTCGGATTGAAATACTGTGCGTCAGCAGCACCGCCAAAGCCGGTTACAAGAACATCCTTCGGTACATCCAGTCCATGCTCTCGCAGAACCTCGCAAACAGCCACTGCCATGTAGTCGTTGGCGCAGATTATAGCCTTTGGAATATCCTTACCTCTGGTGAACAGCTTTTCCGTAGCCTTTCTGGCAGGGATGCTCCAGTATTCACCGTAGTCCATCATATCATCTGTGAAGGGAATCTCGTTTTCTTCAAGGACCTCTTTATAGCACTGAATGCGGAAGTCAGAGGTAGGATCATTTTCTCTGTGACCTGCGAGGAAGAAAGTATCTCTTACTCCATGGTCACGAATGATATGGTTCATGACAGCCTTAAGAGCCTTACCGTATTGCTTGATGATGGAGTAGCAACCGTCCTCCTTGCTGTCTATGAGAATAACAGGAGTGCCGTGAGCGTGAGCCTTTGCGATAATAGCCTTTTCTATTTCCTTTACACCAAATGTGCTTGAAAGGATGACCAGTACATCTATAATGTCGTGGTTTATCACGCTGTAAACAGATTTAGCGCCCGCATCGAATGAGTTGTCGCTGTTGGCAACACTGTTGAATATCATTAGCTTGTAGCCCATTTTAACAGCAGCCTCATTCAGACGAGTGAGATATATTGACTCGGCACGGTATTGTACCTTTGTTACGCATACGCCTATAATTTTATGGTTGTTTATCATTGAAGATCACCGCTTTTTTTGTCAGGATATAGGATCTTGCAGATCGTGTAATTTACATTTTAAAAATATATAGATATTGTACCATATTTAAGGCGATTTGTCAAATGCTTTTGAACATTTTTAACAAATTGTTTCATTTTTGGCTCTTTTGTACCTAATCATACGATATATTTAGTTACATTCACCATATCTATTGACATAATATGGACGGAAAATCGCAAACCCCTCTGCTATCAGCAGAGGGGTCGGGAGGAATATACTCAGGTTTTCCCAAGCTTCATGCGTACAAGTATCTGTTTGTCGTTAAAGATGGGGTCATCGCTTCCGACTCCTATAAAATCATCACCGAACATATCGAACATGCTGCTAACAAGTGTGAATTCAGGAAGTCTGCCTAAGATTTTTTCATCGTCGCACAGATATGCCATCTGAACTGGCATCGTATATTCACCTTTGTCGTTGAAGCCACCACCGCTGTATCTTACGGGAATGACTGTCATACGTCCGTCAAGCAGTTCTTTGATGGTTTTGTCGCTGCGGGTGATCCTCAGATTAACGTTTCCGTTTGAGGGGATATCAGAAAGAGTTGCATTTGCGCTGCCTGTGTGTTCAACGCCATATTTGTCTGCGACCTTTTTATCTGAATAACCTCGCAGGAGAACACCATTTTCAATAAATGGCAGGATGTCATTTTCTACGGTGACGCCCTCGCCGTCAAAGAACATGGTATGCCAGCATTCCTTATCTGACACATCGTGAACGAGGTTGAAGTTTTCTGCAAAGATTTTTTCACCGATCTTTCCCGACAGCAGGGAAGTACCAAGACACATTTTTTCCGCATCAAGGCTTTCGTGGAGCTTTCCAAGCAGGCTGTAATACTGCATCTGAACGATTATCTCATCAGGCAGTGGAACCTCATTTGTGAAATTGGACAGATAATTGTCCGCCATGTCATAGAATTTTTGGATATCGAAATCACGCATTCCAATTCCGAACCAGCCGTCAGTGATATCCTTGCTGTCCCTGTGTTTAAAGGATATGTCGATGTTAACTGTCTGATCTCTGTTGGAATAGTCAAGTCCGCTGCTGTTGGTCATTGACATAAAGGTGGCATTTCTGCTTACGTTGCCTTTAAAGGTGAAGTCAGGATATTTTGTTTGTATGTACTCTAAAGCTTCTTCGGCAAGCTCCATCAGCTCTTTGTCTGTCAGTTCTTTTTCTGTTTTGTCACGGTGACGTTTACCCGTTTCATGCCCGAATTTGTATGGCCTTTTCAGTACCAGATTTTCTTCTGCTCTTGCATAGCCGATATCGTCAGCGATATCGCCCTCCTGATAGTGTACGCCAAGATAGCCATCCTTCAGCACACGAAATGAGTTCATAACAGAATTGGTGCGTTTGAATTCAATTATCTTGTTTTCTTCTATCTTAATACTGGAATATGTAGCGGTACCTGTTATTTTTTCTTTCATATCATAAGCTCCTTATCAGTTTACTGTAAGCTTTTTCACTCTGATAGTCGGACCGCCTGCCGAAACAGGAACGCTCTGACCGTTTTTTCCGCAGGTATATGTATCGAATATTGTAAGGTCGTTACCGACAGCGTCTATCTCGAAAAGAGTGCTGAAAACGCTGCCTGTTATGACGTTTGCACGGACAGGCTCGCACAGCTTTCCGTCATGTATGTGATAGCAAAGGTTAGGCTGCATGGTAAATGTTGATGAACCTGTACCATAATTTACACCATAAACATAAAGCCCGTCCTTGACTTCGCTTATGATCTTTTCGGGAGAATCCGAACCGTTTGCCATGTAGGTGTTTGTCATACGCACCATTGGTGAGCAGGAATAGCTTTGCGCACGGGCATTTCCTGTTATCTCCTCACCGAGAACTGATGCGGATTTGCTGTCATGAAGTCGCCCTGTAAGCACACCGTTTTTGATAAGCCATGTTTCCTTTGCAGGGTTTCCCTCGTCGTCATAAGGGGTGAATCCGTTGTTTACCATGCTTCCGTTATCGCATATAGATACCTTTTCGTTGCCCACCTGTTTGCCGATGATCCATTCCTCTTGCAATGTCTTGTCGTTCAGCATGAAGTCAGATTCGCTCTTGTGTCCGAAACTCTCATGTGTAAACATTGCTGTAACGACGGGAGAAAGAACGCATGTGTAGTCGCCCGGAACGATATCTACGGCATTTCTTGCATAATCGAGATATCTGTCACGCTCTGCGATTATCTCCTGAGCCTTGCCCTCAATGCAGTCAAAGGAAAGGCCCCGATAGATCTTAGCCGCTGATGTCGTTACACCGTTTACAACTATATCGTATCCGAAATACAGGGTGCATCGCTGCATATCCTGCTTTATCTCAGCTCCCTTGCTGGAGTAGTATTCCTTTATCTTGTGACCGCTGTTGTAGCTTACATAGTAGGTTTTTATCTCGTCTATCGATTCATCAACGCAGGCGGAGATATATTCGTTTATCAATGCCTCACGTTGATCACGTGAGATCTTTCTGATGTCATTCTCGCCGTCAAATAATATTAGATCAGCCTTTGAACTGCCAAAATTCTTAATCATCGGATGGTCGTAAATGCTTGCTTCGGGTGTGGCAAGTGAAGCAAGGCTGTCTATTTCTGATTGTATTCTGTCAATGTCGTTCGTAGTGCTTGTGTACCACATGTTTCCGTCAAATATTCTTATAATAGCGCCTGTAACGGATATGTTGCCGTTTGACTCTACCTCTCCGTTTTTGATAAAATAGTTGGTGGAGTCTGTGGTTTCTATCCTTACTTCTGTGAAAAGGTCTTTTGGAAAATTGAACATCTTGTATCTCCTTTCAGAAAGCTTTGTGCCAATTATATCATAATTTCTACGCTATTTCAATAGAAAAGTACACACGATAGCACAAAAAGTCGGGACAACGAC
>JAFSHE010000199.1 GCA_017440445.1 Oscillospiraceae bacterium
GGTAGGTGTGCTTTTCGCCGCCCTCTTCAAGAACGGTGATCTCGTCAGCACTTACCTTCTCTACTGTACCTGCTTTTCTTGCACATACAACGACACCGGAGTCAACAGCTGCCTTGTACTCCATACCTGTACCGACAATAGGATTATCGGTAACCATCAGCGGAACGGCCTGACGCTGCATGTTCGCACCCATCAGCGCACGGTTCGCGTCATCGTTCTCAAGGAAGGGGATCATTGCGGTAGCAACAGATACCACCATCTTGGGAGATACGTCCATGAAGTCTACCTTCTCACGCTCTATCTCAAGGATAGCGTCACGGCAGCGTGCGTTTACACGGGGTCTTGCGAAACAGCCGTTCTCGTCAAGAGGCTCGTTTGCCTGAGCAACAACGTAATTATCCTCCATATCAGCAGTCATGTAGACTACCTCGTCAAGAACTCTGCCTGTTTCCTTGTCAACACGTCTGTAAGGAGCCTCAATGAAGCCGTATACATTTATTCTTGCAAATGTTGCGAGATAAGAGATCAGACCGATGTTAGGACCTTCAGGGGTCTCGATGGGACACATTCTTCCATAGTGGGAGTAGTGTACGTCACGAACCTCGAATCCGGCTCTGTCACGGGACAGACCGCCGGGACCGAGAGAGGAAAGTCTTCTCTTATGGGTAAGCTCTGCAAGGGGGTTGTTCTGATCCATAAACTGGGACAGAGGCGAAGAGCCGAAGAACTCTCTCATAGCGGAGATGACCTGACGGGCATTGATAAGAGAGGAGGGAGATACCTTCTCCTGATCCTGTGCCTGCAGTGCCATTCTCTCACGGATAGTACGCTCCATACGGGAGAAACCGATCCTGAACTGATTCTGGAGCAGCTCACCAACGCAGCGGATACGTCTGTTTCCGAGGTGGTCTATATCGTCTATATCGCCTGTACCCTCGCACAGGTTGATGAAGTAGCTTACGGTAGCATAGATATCCTCAAGTGTGATGTGCTTGGGGATAAGCTCCTCAGCACGTGCCTTGAGCAACTCTGCAAACTTGTCGTTGTCACCTGCTGCTTCCTCGAGTATCTCAGCGAGTACTGCAAAACGCACCTGCTCGTTGATGCCGATAGCCTCAAGTGCATCCTTATCCATATCGGTATAAACGGAGATGTCGACCATGCCGTTGCCGACAACCTTTACCGTCTTACCCTCAGCGTTAACGACTGTCATGTCGGTAACACCTGCATTCTCGATAGCAAGAGCCATCTCAGGAGTTACAACAGCGCCCTCCTCTGCGAGGAGCTCACCTGTCAGGGGAGCAATAACATTCTCCGCAGCCTTTGCGCCTGTGATACGGGAAGCAATACCGAGCTTCTTGTTATACTTGTAACGTCCGAATCTGGACAGATCATATCTCTTAGCGTCAAAGAACAGTGTGTTGAGATGATTCTGTGCAGACTCTACTGTCGGAGGCTCGCCGGGACGCAGCTTCTTGTATACCTCGAGCAGAGCTTCTTCTCTGTTCTGTGTGCTGTCCTTGTCCTCAATAGTACGTACTATTCTGTCGTCCTCACCGAACTTTTCCTTAAGCTCCTCGTTGCTGGAAAGACCGATAGAACGCAGGAATGTTGTAGCAGGGATCTTTCTGTTCTTATCTATACGAACATAGAATACATCGTTGGAGTCCATCTCATACTCCAGCCATGCACCTCTGTTAGGGATAACTGTTGCCTTGAACAGCTTCTTACCTGTTTTATCGTAATCAAAGCCGTAGTATACACCGGGCGAACGAACGAGCTGAGATACCACAACACGCTCCGAGCCGTTGATAACGAATGTACCGCTGTCGGTCATCAGGGGCAGATCGCCCATGAATATCTCGTTATCCATGATCTCGCCTGTCTCCTTGCTGAGCAGACGTGCGGTAACGCGCAGGGGTGCTGCATAAGTAGCGTCACGCTCCTTGCACTCCTCGATCGTGTACTTTGTTTTGTCGTCAAGACGGTGGTCTATAAACGAGAGTTCAAATTTTCCGTTGGAATCGGTGATCGGGGAAACGTCCTTGAACACTTCCTTGATACCTTCCGAAAGGAACCATTCGTAGGAGTTCTTCTGGATGCCAATGAGGTTCGGCATTTCAATTACCTCATTGATCTTGGAAAAACTCATTCGGGTGTTTTTTCCGAGCTGTACGGGATTTACATTCACCATCGGCTTTATCACTCCTTAATTTATTTCCGCAATGGATATTTCAGCTGGAAATTAACGGTAAAAAATCAGCTTTTTTCACCGAAAACCGCACTTTTCGCACACATATCCATTATGATACATTATAGTATTATACTACATCCCAAAAATTTTGTCAATAGATAAAAACCAAAAAAATCGTTGAGTTTTAGCCAAAAATGAACACTGTGAGAACGTTTTTTCTCAAAATCCGACAAAAACAAATTTTCATTGCAAAAACCGAGTTTTTTTGGTGATTTTACACTATATATAATAACATGAGTATTGACTTGAATTTCCAGTCCCATACCTCAAGAACGAAATTATATTATACTTACACTAAATGTACTTGTGAAACCGACATCGACCACACTATATAAAACAAAATTATTTACCATGCTACTTGTATTTTTCGTGGAAAGGTGGTACAATGTATAGTGATTATTAGTGTATTATACAGACTGGAGTGAGCCAGCCATGAATGAACGAATCGATTATCTTAGAGACAAGGCAAACAGGCTCTCATTAAGTCCCGGTGTCTATCTGATGAAGGATAAAGGCGGCAATATTATATATGTGGGAAAGGCCAAGGCTCTGAAAAACAGAGTGACATCCTATTTCCGCAGTGACGCCCGCCACAGCCTCAAAACACTGAAGCTGGTCAGCAATATCCACGACTTTGATTTTATCGTATGCCCCAGCGAGCTGGATGCGCTTGTGCTTGAATGTAGTCTGATAAAACTGCACAAGCCGAAATACAACATCCTGCTGAAGGACGACAAGGGCTACAATTATATAAAGATTTCCCACGGCGCTTATCCCAGGATAAGCTATGCGCTCAACACCAGCGACACACATGCAGATTATCTCGGACCTTTCACCAGCGGATTTACAGTAAAGCAGGCGGTCGAAGAAGCCAACACCATATTTCAGCTCCCCACCTGCCGCAAGAATTTCCCGATGGACTTCGGCAAGGAGCGTCCCTGCCTTAATCTGCACATCAAGAAGTGCATGGGAGTATGCCGTGGAAAGATCTCCTCAGATGAATACAAGAAGATAATCGATGAAGCTCTGCAATATCTGAAGGACGGCTCGCAGAAATCCACCGAGCAGCTCCGTCAGGAAATGGAGGAGGCAGCAGAAAACCTCGAATTCGAGAAAGCCGCTAAGCTCCGTGACAGGATACAGGCGATAGCAAGGCTTCACAACTCACAGAAGATATTCGACTACAAGACAGATGATTACGATATAGTTGCACTCGCACAGAATATCAGCCTTGCAAGCGTTGCGGTGGTGAAATACCGCAGCGGCAGACTGGTGGACAAGGAAAATTTCTTCATCGGTGACGAGTACGACCCTGCTCTTATGAGAAGGGATTTCCTGCTTGGGTACTACCCCGACAGAGAGGACATCCCCAAAGAAATATACATCGACGAGCAGTTTGAGGACATGGAGCTTGTAACACAGCTGCTCCGTGACAAGGCAGGTCATGCGGTAAAATTCGTTGTTCCGCAGAGGGGCGAGGGATTATCGCAGATAGTCCTTGCAAAGAATAATGCAAGTGAGTATCTTGCACTTAAAGTAGGCAGGACTGCAAAGGAGATAAATGCGCTTGAGGACCTCAAGGAGCTTTTAGGACTTGAAAAGATACCGCTTTGCATAGAGTCCTATGATATCTCCAACTTCGGAGAAACAGGACGTGTCGGCGGAATGATAGTGTACCGCAACGGCAGACCTTTCAAGGCGGGCTACCGCCGTTTCAATATAAAAGAGGTAGTCGGTATCGACGACTACGCCTGCATGCAGGAGGTGCTGCGCCGCAGACTTCAGCGGTACCTCGACGGGGACGAGGGTTTCTCCCCCCTGCCCGACCTTATCCTCCTTGACGGCGGAAAGGGACATGTGGCGGCAGTTGCGCAGGTACTGGACGAGCTTAACATCAGCGTACCGCTGTTCGGTCTTGTGAAAGACAGCAAACACCGTACACGTGCCATAGCAAAAGAGGGCGGAGAGATATCCGTAAGCTCCAACAAAGCGCTTTTCAAGCTGCTGACAAATATCCAGGACGAGGTACACCGATACTCGATAACCTTCCAGAGGGTGAAGCATAAGCAAAAGACCTACTCACTGGAGCTTACCGAGGTTAAGGGCATAGGCGAGGCAAAGGCACATGCACTTCTGAAAGAGTTCAAAACAAAGCAAGGCTTAAAGGACGCCACAGCAGAGCAGCTGCGGATAACAGCGAAGATAAGCCCCGAAAAAGCGCAGGAGCTGTACCAATTTATACAAGAACGATTTTAAGGAGAAGATATGAGAGTAATAACAGGCTCGGCAAGAGGAAGAAAGCTGATAACAGTTGAGGGTACGGAGGTAGTTCGTCCCACCACTGACGGTGTAAAGGAGGCTATCTTCTCTGCCATTCAGTTTGAGATAGAGGGGCGCACCGTCCTTGATATGTTCGCAGGAAGCGGACAGCTTGGAATAGAGGCACTCAGCCGTGGCGCAAAGGAAGCATACTTCGTGGACTCCGCCATGGTATCCATAAAGACGATAAAGGAAAATCTCCGCACCACTAAATTCGAGGACAAGGCTCACGTGGTGAACATGCCGTTCTCCGCATTCCTTAAAAGCACACGTGCAGTATTCGATATCGCAATACTTGACCCGCCTTATAATCTCAAGATACTACAGAAGGCGCTCCCGCATCTTGTGGATAAGATGTCAGACAACGGAGTAATAATATGCGAGCACGAAAAAGAGTGCGTACTCCCCCACGATCTTGGTAAATTCGAGATCGCAAAGGTGCTGAAGCACTCCCGCACCGCAGTTACCATCTATCGTCCGAAAAAGACAGACGAAGAAGCAGAAGAAACAGAAAGCTGAAAGGACCGACCCTAAAATGAAGACCGCAATATACCCGGGAAGCTTTGACCCGGTAACCAACGGACATCTTGATATCATCACCCGTGCATCAAAGATGTTCGATAAGCTTATCGTGGTAGTTTTTATAAACCCATTCAAGACCTTCGCATTTTCAATCCCTGAAAGGTGCGAATTCCTCCGCCGTGCTACCGCTCATCTTCCCAATGTTGAGATAGCAAGCTACGACGGACTTCTCGCAGACTATTTCAACACCCGTGACGATGTGGATGTAATAGTAAAGGGTCTGCGTGCCACCACTGACTTCGAGTCGGAATTCCAGCAGGCTCACACAAACAAGGACCTTAATCCCCGTGCTGAAACAGTGTTCATCCCTGCAAGCCAGAACACCACATTCATCTCCTCAAGCATGGTGAAGCAGGTAGCGATGTTCGGTGGAGATGTAAGCAAGTATCTCCCCGAGTGCATCCACGAGGAGATAAAACAGAAGCTCAACAGTGAATTTACAGCAGCCCGCAAGGCAGCAGAAAAGAAAAACAGATCATAACTGACAGAAAGGACAGAAAAATCATGGATTACAGCCTCTTAGACCTTATCTCTATGCTCGATGACGTTGTCAGAAAGGCATCCCCCGTTCCCCTCTCCAAAAAGAGCATGGTTGATGTTGCACAGATAGACGAGATAGCTACTGAAATGCGCCTTGTACTTCCCAAGGAGATACAGCATGCACAGAACGTTGTTGCGGACAAGAACAGGATAATTTCTGACGCAAAGCGTGAGGCGGAGGATATAATCCGCAAGGCGGAGCAGAAAAGGAACGAGCTTCTCAACGAGAACTCCATCATGAAGGAGGCACGCAAGCGTGCTACCGAGGAGATAAGCAACGCACAGGCACGCTCAAACCTCATCCGTACATCCACAAACGAATTTACAGACAATATGCTCAGCAGAGTTGAGGAGCTTCTCGCAAAGGACCTCACCAATCTCCGTCTTATGAGAAAGACTCTTAACTCAGGTACAAACATTCAGGCTGCTCCCCAGCAGAGAGCACAGCAGCAGGCTCAGCGCCCCGCTCAGCCTCAGCAGAAGCCTGCACAGGAATAAGATACTATTTTCATAATAAAAGGATGCGTTCTCGCATCCTTTTTTATTATTTACTTTCGTTTTTTGTACTCTTTGCATAGTTTTCTTTGCATTTATTGCCAAGTTTATTGTGCAAAACAGAGTTTTGACAAGAAAACTGTGCAAATCTATTGACAAGTAAACTTGGCTGTGATATGCTAAGGTTGTCAAGAAAACTTGGCGAAATGTTTGAACAAAACACAACTACAATTACAATATGAACATCGGAGGAAATTGACAATGAATAAGGAACAGATATTAGAAATAAGCCGCAAGGAAAACAGGGAACAGGATTTATACGAGCTTCATGTAAGCGAAAAATCCGCAACAACAGGAGCGCTTACAGGTGTTATTATCTGTGCAGTACTCTTTGTTTCTGAAATTTTTATCTGCGGAAACCTAAACTTCAGCTTATGGAGCATTATCGCAGGAATGAATGCAGGTGTAGGCATCTATAAGGGTATAAAGCTCAAGAACAAAAGCAAGATTGCGATCGGACTACTCTGGGCAACATGTGCTATCGTCGCAGCCGTTGCAACCGTATTGAATCTTTTCGCAGTATCCACTATTTTATAAGTAATTCAAAAGGAGTAACATTAAGCTCATTTGTCACCACTGCAGTATAAGGAGAAAGTATCATGAACAAAGAAGAAATTTTAGCAAAAAGCCGAGAGGAAAACAAAGACAAAGACCTATATGCCATTGAAGTAATGAAAAAAGGAAGTTATATAGATATTCTAACAGCAATTATTACAATATCAATTTTATTTGTTACAGAAATATTAGTCTGCGGCAGCACCAATTATGGATTATGGGCTATCCTTACCGCTATAAACTCAAGCTCTAATCTATATAGGGGTATCAAGCTGAAGGAAAAAAGCAAGATCATCATGGGAATTATATGGGCGGTAGCTACAATACTACTAATGATTGCAGCTTTTAAAACGCTTTTTGAAACA
>JAFSHE010000200.1 GCA_017440445.1 Oscillospiraceae bacterium
GCAGTCAAGCGAAAAAGGCTGATATAAATTATTATACATCTAAGTGAAAAACACCCCGTCAGTATCGTTGCGATACCGCGGGGTGTTTTATCTTAACCTGCTATGGTAGGGAGATATTCCTTAGCAGGATTATTTTATCCCTGTGCGACCTGTACCTTGCCGCTTGTGAGGGAAACATTCAGCTTGTGGCAGTTCTCGCCGCCGAGAGTTCCCGATGTGCCCTTGCCGAAGTTCATGAACTGACCCTTTGACATTCCGATGTCGGTGCGAAGCGAGCCTGAAATTCCGTCAAACTTCACCTCTATTCCTGAGCTTTCGGGGAGAGTAACGCCGATATTGCCGCTTATTGCGCTGATATCAAGGTCTGCATTCCATTCGCTGTAGCGAACATCAACGCTGCCCGATGTAACGGAAATCTTGCCCTTACCCGAAATGCCGTCGCAGGTTGTCTTGCCTGAAACAGAGTGCAGACTGAACTCCTCTGCTTTGTAACAGCTTACATTTGCATTACCCGAAACGGTGCATACAGTGAGAGTCTTTGAAGTGGTAACGCAGGGAGCTGTGAGGTTTACGCTGCCCAATGCGGACTGTATCTTAATATCATCGAAGCAAGCGTTAACCTGAATGTTACCCGATGCTGTATTGAGCTCGAATTTCTCTGCTGTTACCTCGGAGACGTCCGCGCCGCCGCTTGTTGTGCTTACTTTAAGGCGAGCAAGCTTCATGTTGGGAACGAACACCTCAATGGTGTAGTCCTCCTTGGGCTTCGGGCAGAAGAAGCTGAATGAAAGCTTCTCCTTAAAAGTCAGTGTGGTTCCGTTCAGTACCGCGCAAAACTCGGGAGAGTCTTTGGGATTGCTGTACTCGGCGTAAAACTCCTCCTTGTCGTGCTGTCTGATGATTATTTTTGCACCTGCGGAGCTTACCTCGAGTGCGTCGATTTGATTTGTAAATCTGTAGATCTGCTTTTCCATAATAATACTCCTTTCAGTATTTGACTTTAATGTAAAAATATGGGTTTATTTTTGACGCACCTGTGGTTGGGGCTGAACTCCCCCACTAGGGGGAGCAGCTCCTTTCACAGTGTGCGGTTTTGATATGAATGATTATACGTGTATATCGCCGACATCTACCTTGATATCGAGATTGGTATCATCTTCGATATCTGTAATCGTGATAGGCTCGCCGTCACCGTCGAATTCATCGACTTCATCGCCCTCGACAATAACTTCATAGTCGTCAGCAGAGGAAACAGCGGTAATAGCGGTCGTAGCTGTTGCAGAGCTTTCGGGCCTCTCAGGCATATCGGGGATAGACGGTGCCTGTTTTTCCTTGACCTTATCGGTGATATTGATTCCTCCTGCGGAAACATCAGCGAAGATCTCGTAGATGCCTGTGCCGATAGTTACCTTTTCGTTGTCGTTGAGATCATTTTTGATATCGCCGTACTTAACAGAAACGTCGCCTGCGGACTTGTCGCACTCGATGGTTGCATTTGCGCCCTCGGGGAGATTGAGGTCAAGGTTTCCTGCGCTTGCATCAATGGTGATATTGCCGTTAAGTTCGGAAAGGTTTATGTTGCCGTTGCCAGCGGAAATATCGATCTCGCCTTTACCCGACAGACCGTAAACATCAATGTTTCCTGCGCTCATTTCGATATCGAATTTATCGGACTTAGCATTGTAAACGGTGCAGTTTCCTGCGCTGAGATGAACGAGGAGAGTTTCTGCGGTAACGCCATCAGGCTGCGCGTAGGTGAGGTTTCCTGCGCTGAGTTCAAGAGCAACGTCTTGTGCTGCGACGCCGATCATTTCGGTGCTGCCTGCGTTGGATTTTATGGTGATGTTTTCATATATCTCATCGGGAACATACACCTTTACGCAGTCGTTGTTGCCGCCGTCGAACAGTGAACTGATAAAGCCGAAGAAATCAGTGAAGATATACTGACTGTGGTCAAGCTTTACAACAAGCTTGTTGTCTTTTATCTCGGCGCTTACGGAATTTGCAAGCCTTTCAGTTGTAAATATCTTGGTGGTCTTACCCTCTGTGGGATATACCGCGATATTTGCAACGCTTGTTGTTATCTCTATATCGTTATACGAGCCTCCAAGCTCAGTGTATTCCTTCATAAGGGCTTTGTTTGCAGTAGGCTCAATGCCGAGAACTGCTACTGAGATGCCGAAAGC
>JAFSHE010000201.1 GCA_017440445.1 Oscillospiraceae bacterium
ATGATAGACAGGTAGTTCTTGTAGGTGAATATCTTTATCTCTATTTGTGGGTCTGATGATCTTGCCGTAGCCTCAAGAGCGTTGTCGAGCAGGTTTGAGATGACCGAGGATATGTCTGACAACTCAATGCTGACCTCGGGAAGAAGCTCCAGTGAATAATCGAACTTTATCTTTCGCATTTCGCTGACTGCCGCCTTGTAGGTGATTATCGAATCAATAAGGCTGTTGCCCGTAGTCTGGTTAAGCGAAGGCTGAAGCTTATCCGCACTGTCGCTGATCTCCTGAAGAAGCTCCCTTGCCTTGTCGGAATCACCCTTGTCAATAAGCGCTGCTGCGCTCACGAGATGGTTTTTGATGTCATGTCGTATCTTTTTGAGGCGCATAGTAGTTTGATACTGCACCTCCAGCTGCTCCTTTACCGCGTAGTAATCCGAGCGCAGTGCGTACATCTGCTTTTCTCTTTGGTAGGCATTGCATATCTCCACGAAGAAATTTACCACCATAATGCTCATTATGAGGAACGCAACAGCGAGCAGCGTTGCAATTGCGGAGTGCTCCCATGTGCTTCCGTCAAGCGGAAACGCCGAAACATACACTACTGCCACAAGCTGAAAGACCGTAAGTATAAACGAATAATGCTGCCACACTTCCTTGATTGCTTCAAGCCGCTGCTCTGTAAACAGGCGGTAGATAAGCAGCAGTATCACTACCGCAAGCCCGCAGCCGCAAAGGTCTATTACCAGATGATTGAATATGCTGTCGCGATACGAGCCGCCGAAGTCCTCTCCCATCACCATCATAGACAAGCTCTTGACGATTATCTCGCTCACTGCAAGCACATAATGCACCGTTACCGAAAGAGCGTAGTTTCTGTAAAGATGACCATTATACATCCACAGGCATATCATAGTGAGCACAGCCATGCATATCAGCTGCTCTAATGGAAAGTATCCAATAAACGAAGCCGCAAATGACGCACCTGCGTATGCAGTCATACCGAATACGATATTCAGCTTGCTGTGTGCTTTGCGCTCAGACAGACGGTCTAAAAAAATCATTCCGATAACAGCATTCACGATATGCACCAGTATATCTGCAACTATCATAAGCCTGCCCTCTCGGTCACATATTCGCTGATCCTTGTCAGCAGTTCTTTTGCGCGTCTGCGGCTGAGTGGGAGCATCTCGCCGTTATCCAGTTCTATATCGGTGCTGTTGACGGACTTTATCTTGCTTATATTTACGACATATCCACGACACACCTCGAAAAAGCCTTTATCCGCGTATTCTTCTGCAAACGCGGATATTTTCTTTTCTGTCAGCTGATAGCTTTTGCTTCCCGTTTTGAGGTATACCGTTCTTCTTACACAGCAAAAGCAGAAGATATCGTCTATCGGTATCTTTACAACAGACCTCCCGTTTTCGTTTGCTACCTCGAAAAGGCTACACTCAGGGCTGTATGCCTTATAGTCGCCTATGACGCGGATCAACTCGCTGAGCAGCTTGTTTTCGCTGCTGTCTTTGGGTATGAATGCGTTTATGCGATACGGTATGGTGTTGAATACCTCTGTCCTGAACGAGGTTATGAACGCAAGGCAAAATCCCGAATCAATTATGCGCAGCTTTTCAGCGACCTGCTTGCCGTTTATCTGCGGCATATCTATATCAAGCAGCACGATGTCATACCTGCTACCTTGCTCAAACTCTGAGATAAGCAGGCTCCCGTCGGTGAACTCCTTTATCTCAGCGGTAACGCCCTGCGCTTTGACTGCTCTGTTCAGTATAGGTGTGATGACATTTTCTATGTAGACCTTATCGTCATCGCATATTGCTATCCTTATCATAAGCGTCCCCCTTTATAATACTGATTTAAGTATATCACAATTGTGCGCTTCGGTCAATCTTAGAAAAATACCGCTCGGTACGGATTTTTGACCACTCGGTCTATGCGGAGCACCTTTCGGTACAGCATTAATGCCACTGGGTCAAAAGCGATTGATTTTCACTGCGTCGGGTGATAGAATACACCTTGATAGGAGTTGTCGGCATAAAAAAGGAGCCCAGCTTATGAAAACAATCGTCTGTATCACATTGAAATACTGGAAAAAACACCTGAAAAGTGCAGCGACGCTGCTGTTTTCGGGTGTGCTTCTTACTGCTATAATTTTTGCGGCGCTGATGTCGCTGAGAGAGGAGTGCGTGCGGTTCTATGAGCGTGCTTTTGATAACATGGGGCATTATGAGGTGCTTATTGCAAACTCCGATGATGAGCTTTTATCGCAGGCACTGGGCGGCAGAACGGATTGTGATTACGGTGTTATAAATGTGTATGGTAAACTTGGCTATCGGGATAAGCAGTTCACCTACGGCACGATTTCGGACGAGCATGATCTGTGGCACACTCCGCTTGATGAGGGAAGAATGCCCGAAACAGCAAACGAGATCGCGGCGGTACGTACCGTGTTTGACGCTTGTTACTGGGTAGGAGAATGTGGCGACACCATCACTCTTAATGGCACAGAATACACCGTTGTCGGAATTATCGATGAATATTACGGAAAGCACCG
>JAFSHE010000023.1 GCA_017440445.1 Oscillospiraceae bacterium
TACGGCAAGACCGAGATGTGGTACATAGTTGACTGCAACGAGGGCGCAGAGCTTCTCTACGGCTTCAAGCACCAGATAAGCAAGGAGGAGTTCGCAGAGCGTATCAGAAACAACACTCTCCTTGAGGTGACTAATAACGTCCCCGTACATAAGGGCGATGTGTTCTTTATCGAGGCGGGAACTCTCCACGCTATCGGAAAGGGCATCCTCATAGCTGAGATACAGCAGAATTCCAACACCACCTACCGCATCTATGACTACGGCAGAGTTGGTGCAGACGGCAAGCCCAGAGAGCTTCACGTTGACAAGGCGGTGGAGGTAACAGAGCTTGTTCCCCCGAAATATCCCACAACAGCGCAGGGCGCTCCCGAGGCTGTGGAGGGCGGTAGAAATACACTGCTGCGCTCCTGCGAGTATTTTAACGTAAATAAGCTGGAGCTTGACGGCACAGCTAAGCTCAGCGCTACTGAGAAGTCTTTCAATTCTCTGCTTGTCCTTGACGGTGAGTGTACCGTTACCGCAGGCAGCGAGAGCGTGACCGCAAAGAAGGGCGACAGCCTGTTTATTGACGCAGGCACAGGCGCATATACAGTATCGGGTAAGGGAGAGGTTATCGTTACCGACATTATCTGATAAAGAACCAATCACAAAAATAAAGGAGGACATCACCATGAGCTATCGTATCGGCATCGACATAGGCGGCACCAATATTGCCTGTGGAATAGTAAACGAGAAGTACGAGATAATCGCACGCTCCAAGGTCAAGACCAACGCTCCACGTCCATACGAGGAGATACTTGAGGATATCAAGAAGTCGGTCTATCTTGCCTGTAAGGAGCTTGATATAGCCCCCTCCGAGGCAGAAAGCATCGGAATCGGCTGCCCAGGCACCTGCAACAGCGAGGGCGTGGTGGAGTATTCCAACAACCTCGGATTTGTGAATGTCCCCCTTAAAAACGATATAGAAAAAGAGTTCGGAGTAAAGACCTACCTTGACAACGACGCAAACGCTGCGGCACTTGGCGAGTACCTTGCGGGAGCGGCAAAGGGCGCAGTAAATGCTGTGGCTATCACTCTCGGTACGGGAGTAGGCGCAGGAATAATCATAAACGGAAGGATATACAGCGGCAGCAATTGCGCAGGCGGCGAGATAGGCCATACCGTTATTGAGGTGGACGGACGTCCCTGTACCTGCGGAAGAAAGGGCTGCTTTGAGGCATATTCCTCTGCTACGGGACTTGTCAATATGACGAGAGAAGCAGCAGAGCGTGAGCCGTCCTCTGTCATGAACGACTATATCCGTGAGGACGGAAAGGTCTCCGCACGAACAGCCTATAAGGCTATGAAAAACGGCGACCCCGCAGGAAAGGCAGTTACAGAGCAGTATGTAAAGTATCTCGCCTGCGGAATTGCAAATACGATAAACATATTCCAGCCTGATATACTCTGTATCGGCGGCGGTGTGTGCAACGAAGGCGATACGCTCCTTGTTCCGCTGAGAAAGGCAGTCGCAGAGCAGGTGTACTCCAGAAACTCTGCAAAAAATACAGAGATAGTCGTATGCTCCCTCGGAAACGATGCGGGCATAATCGGCGCCGCAGGACTTGGCGCAGCTGAATAAAAGCATCCATGCAGAGCGGAGCTTTCCGTAACTGCATTCGGTATCTGCAAAAGAAAGGATAAATAAACATGAGAAGCGATCTTATCAAATCGGGAGTAGAGAAAACTCCCCACAGAGCCATTCTGAAATCCCTCGGTGTTACCGACAGCGAGATGAACAGACCCTTTATCGCAGTCGTATGTGCGGCAAGCGATTATGTCCCCGGTCATCAGCACCTGCATGAGATATCCAAGTACGTTAAGGACGGTATCAGAAACGCAGGCGGCGTTCCCTTTGAGTTCTTCACGATAGGCGTTTGTGACGGCGTGGCGATGAACCACAAGGGCATGAGATACTCCCTTGCCTCCCGTGAGCTTATCGCAGACAGCATCGAGGTAATGCTTACAGCGCATCCTCTTGACGGCGTTGTATTCATCCCCAACTGTGACAAGATAGTTCCCGGAATGGTGATGGCTGCGTCCCGTATGGATCTGCCCTCTATCTTCATCAGCGGCGGTCCTATGAACCCCGGTTGCGTTCAGGGAAAGAGAGTAGGCTACTCCGAGATATACGAGGCTATCGGTCAGTACAAGAGCGGCGAGATAGGCGACGAGGTAATCAAGGACTTCGAGAACAACGCATGTCCCACCTGCGGAAGCTGCTCGGGAATGTACACAGCAAACTCCATGAACTGCCTTACAGAGGCACTCGGTCTTGCGCTCCCCACTGCGGGAACAGAGCCTGCTGTAAACTCCGCACGCCGCAGACTTGCCAAGGAGTCAGGCGAGAGGGTAGTGGAGCTTGTACGACAGAACATCCGTCCCTCTGATATCCTCACAAAGAAGAATATGCTTAATGCGCTTGCTACCGATATGGCGATCGGTGCATCCTCCAATACAGTGCTTCACCTGCTTGCTATCGCTCATGAGGCAAAGGTGGATATCACACTTGACGATATCGACGCTATGAGCAGAAAGACTCCCCAGCTTGCAAAGCTGAACCCTGCAAGCAGCGTTTTCATCACCGATATGAACGCATGCGGCGGAATTCAGACAGTTATCCGTGAGCTTTCCAAGGGCGGACATATCAATACCGATGTACTTACCGTTTCGGGTACACAGGCTGAGCGTATCGCAGCTGCACGTGATGCAGACGGAGAGATCATCCATACTGTTGAGGCTCCCGTGCGTAAGGACGGCGGTATAGCTATCCTCAGCGGAAACCTTGCTCTTAACGGCTCTGTTGTTAAGCAGGGTGCAGTAAAGCCCGAGATGATGGATTTCACAGGCACAGCAAGAGTATTCGACGGTGAGCAGGCTGCATGTGACGCTATCCTCGGCGGCGAGATAAACGCAGGTGACGTAGTAGTTATCCGCTACGAGGGTCCCAAGGGCGGTCCCGGAATGCCTGAGATGCTTGCACCCACAGCCGCTATCGTAGGTAAGGGTCTTGACGGAAGCGTAGCGCTCATCACTGACGGACGCTTCAGTGGCGCATCCAGAGGCGCAGCTATCGGACATGTATCTCCCGAGGCAGCAGAGGGCGGTCTTATCGCATTTGTTGAGAACGGAGATAAGATACATATCGATATCCCCAACAGAAGTGTACAGCTTCTTGTTGATGATGCAGTTATCGATGCAAGAAAAGCAAAGGGCATAAATCCTCCCAAGCAGCTTGACGGATATCTCAAGAGATATGCAAAGCTTGTTACATCTGCTTCCACAGGCGCTGTGTTTGAAGATTGATAATGAACATAATGATATCTGCCGCACATAATTGTGCGGCAGAATTATACATTAAACGAGGAAATTTATGTTAAATAAAATAAAAGCAACACTTACTGAAAGAGATAAGTGTATTCTTCTGGTCACATCCTGCTATGTGTTAAGCTGTTTGTTGCTTGGTATACTCACGTTTGTGCTGATCGCACATGAGTCGGAGTTTTCAGAGATTTTTTATAATTCGCTTTTTACGATCGGTCTTTTCAGCCTGGTCCTGATAATATCCCGCAGATTTATAGTAAGCTTTCCTGTGGTATGCGCTGTTCTTGTGTTCTTTTATTATCTTGACACCTATGTATATCATTCAAGGCTTACACATATACAATACCATGATGTGTATTGTATAGGCGACGCACTTTCTGTTTCGTCAAACTATCCGCTCGTGATAGATCTTGATATAGTATTGGATATCGTACTGACAGTTTCTGTGTGTATGCTTTATGTAGTTCTGGTAAAGTCAAAGGTGGAAACGCCTGAGTATACTCATAAAAAGAATATGGTTGCAGGAGCAACGGGTCTTGCTTTTGTTATTTTATTATTGGGACTTGGCTGCCTACCTATTGAGGAAATGGACTTTGATATGAATGGCTATACCGAGAGAAAGGGTCTGTTTTATACATGGTATAGTCAGTATCGGAATAGCTTTGTTGAAAAGCCACAGGGTTATTCTGCTGAAAAAGCAGATAAGATTCTTGATGAATATGATTTAACTTCTTTAGAGGATGATCCTGTTAACGTAATAGTTATAATGAATGAGGCTTTTGCAGATTACTCTATTATCGGAGACATCGAGTTACAATCAGATCCTTTGAGTAACTATCATAGTATAAATGACAATTGCATTAAAGGTCGTTGTGGTGTGAGTGTTTACGGAGGATATACCTGTAATTCCGAGTTTGAGTTCCTTACAGGATATTCTATGGCGTTTTTGCCAAGATCATCGCTACCGTATATACAATATATAAATACTGACACGGCAACTATTGCATCTGATATGCATCAAGCGGGATATAGAAGTACCATTATACATCCATATTTTGCTCAGGAGTACCGTAGACCGTATATTTACTCATATTTTGGATTTGATGATTATATCTCGGGCGAGGATTTTTCTGACAGTAGTGATAAAGAAACGTATGACAACATAACCAGTATTGTATATGCGGATTTTGGAGATGACCTTGAGTATATAAGAGGCTTTATAAGCGATGGAGAATGTTATGATAGGATATATGAAACTGTAAAAAATGATAATGAGAGCGGAAAAAACTCCTTTGTATTTGCAATCACCATGCAGAATCATGGAGGTTATACCACACCGGATTTTGAGTCGATCAAGTTTCTGGATGGCGATCATGATCCTGAAAACGAGTATCTCACAAGTCTGTATTATAGTGACATAGCATTTGGCGAATTGATTGAAAAATTGGAAAGTTATCATGAAAAAACAGTTGTTCTGATGTTTGGTGATCATCAGCCGGGTCTGCCTAATATATCACAGGTGATAAATACTGAGCATAATGTAGGAGATTATTACAAAAGGGTGGCTGATAAATATACAGTTCCATATATTATGTGGGCAAATTATGATGTCGACTGGAAAGACAGGGGAGAATTAAGCATCAACTATTTGTCGGCTGTATTGAAACAGAATGCGGGTATTCCGCTGAGCTCATGGGATCAGTTCAGGTTGAGTACAGCAGAACAATATCCGGTAATAACTGCTAATTTCGCCGTTAATTCAAAAAAGGAGTATTTATCTGTCTCCTCTGTTGAAAATGACGTCGCAGTACAGGATTACAGGCTCATACAATACAGAAAAATGTTTGACAGATAAAATATTACAGCGAGCTTATTGCTCGCTGTTCTATTTTTATATTTAATGTATAAACTTATAATATGATAGAGTTTAAAATACATAACATCGCATTAAGGATTGATTTTTCTTTTTTTGCGATATTGTTTATATATTTCTCCTTTGATAGCAGTACAGAAATATTAGCGATATCAGCTTGCATTGTTCATGAACTTTCGCATCTGCTGCTAATGGCAATACTGCACGTACCGATAAAGGAAGTATTTCTTTATGGAGCGGGGATAAGGATATCTGCGATGCTTGATACATCCACATGTGCTGTAAAGACCTCCTGTCTTGCAGCGGGAGTTGCTGCAAATTTTGTGGTTTCTGCTGTGGCATTCGTGATGGGCGAGTTTCTGTTTTCCGCTGTAAATCTTGTGACGGGAATGTTCAATCTTCTGCCTGTTGGTGAGTTTGACGGCGCACAGCTTTTGAAGATGATTCTCCTGAGATCTGTAAAGCCTGAAAAAGTAGATGGCATAATGAAAAAAGCAGGTATTATCTCTATTTTTTTATGTCTTACAGGAATAATTTCTATTTCAGGTTACGTAAGACCGATGGTTTTAGTAGTGATTGTCTATCTTCTTATCATAGTATTTATAAGTTAGAAGAATATTGTCCAAATATCCAAAAACAGGTTATTGAAATAGTATTATCTGACAAAAAACTGTCTTTTTATTGACATATATGTGAAAATAATTTATAATATATACAAGTTCTGCAATACCGCAGACACAAAAAATAGGAGGAAATTATATGAGATACGAAATCAAAGGCGAGCCGCTGCCCGTCCTGCTCTGCTACCTTGAGGCAGGCGAAACTGTTACCTGCGAGGCAGGTGCGATGTCCTGGATGACACCTAACATGAAGATGCAGACAGGTGCAGGCGGAATTGGTAAGGCTCTCGGCAGAATGTTCTCCGGTGAGTCCATTTTCCAGAATAAGTACACAGCAGAGGGTGGTCAGGGAATGATCGCATTTGCTTCCAGCCTTCCCGGCTCTATTATGGCTATCGATGTAAGCCAGGGTGACTTCATCGTTCAGAAGACAGGCTATCTTGCTTCTGAGGCAGGCGTAGACCTTTCTATCGCTTTCCAGAAGAAGCTCGGCGCAGGCTTCTTCGGCGGCGAGGGCTTCATCATGCAGAAGCTCAGCGGTAAGGGCATGGCATTCATCGAGATCGATGGTTACGTTGTAGAGTACGATCTGCAGGCAGGTCAGCAGATGCTGGTTGATACAGGTTACCTTGCAGGTATGTCCGCTACATGTACAATGGATATCCAGACTGTAAAGGGTATCGGTAACGCTCTGCTGGGCGGCGAGGGTCTGTTCAATACAGTGGTTACAGGTCCCGGTAAGGTACTGCTCCAGACAATGCCTAAGAACAAGCTCTCCGAGGCACTGTACATCAACACATCCAAGTAATTACATAAGGTTCTCCGTCCGTAAGGGCGGAGAATTTTTTTGAAAACGGGAAAAAAGACGTAAAGAGTTTAAAAATCCCCTTGAAAAATCGGCGGAGATATGTTATATTATTAATAATAGCAATAAACTTATTGCCTAAAAAATTTCGGAGGAAAACTGCTATGAGAATTCTTTATGCTGCCAGTGAGGCTTTACCCTTTGCCGCTTCGGGCGGTCTTGCAGATGTTGCAGGCTCTCTGCCTAAGGCTCTTTGCGCTGCAGGTCATGAGGCTTGCGTTGTAATGCCCTATTATGTAAACACACTGAAACCCGAACAGAAGGAGAAGA
>JAFSHE010000202.1 GCA_017440445.1 Oscillospiraceae bacterium
GCGGAGGAAATAACGATATTTGGAGGAACACATGAATAAATACACGATAAAGAAAATGACTTTGCAGAATTTCTGTGGCATAAAACATCTTGAGATCACTCCGAACAGCGCAGACTGCGCCGTATACGGCGATAATGCTACAGGAAAAACCACAGTGGCAAACGCATTTACATGGTTGTTTACAGGAAAGAATTTATTAGGCACTGCAGAGCTTGACCCTGCTCCGCTTGACAAAAATAATGATAAAATACATAACCTTGAAACTTCTGTAGCAGTTGAATTCGCCGACGGTACTGAATACCGCCGCACATACGTAGAAGTATGGAGCAAGAAGCGCGGCGCTATAACGGAGGAGCTGACAGGAACGAAAACCACTTACTATATCAATAGCGTGCCCTGTAAGGAAAAGGAGTTTACAGCAGCCATTGAGGAGAAATTCGGCACAGCGGAGCAGTTCCGCATCCTTTCTATATCGAGTTACTTTTCTTCGGCTATGGATTGGAAATCACGCCGCAAATTGCTTATCGAGATGTGCGGAGATATTTCGGATGAGGATGTTATTCGCTCTACTTCCGAACTTTCGGAGCTTCAGGAAATTCTCGGAACTCATACCATCGAGGATTACCACAAGATTGCAAAGTCTAAAAAGAGTGAGATACGCAAAGAGCTTGATCTTATTCCTGCAAGAATTGCAGAGCACCAGAACACAGATGAAGATATTTTCGGTGATGCCATGGCACTGAGAGCAGAAGTCGAAAAAAAAGAGTCGCTGCTTGTAGAGATTGCGGAAAAGCGAGCGCGAGCCGAGAACGCTGAAAATCCGTATATTGAGGCGGTAAGAGAAGCAAAAACAGCATTAGATACCGCTCGTAATGAGTTCCTCAAGGGGTATAATTCCCGCTTGTCGGATTATAACGCCTCGTTGAAGCGGCTTACAGACCGTAAGAATGAGATATTTGCACAGCGCTCGCCGCTGCTGGTCAAGGAGGTCCAGGTATCTAAGGGTATAGAAGATATGTTGTTTCGGCGTAATAAGCTTATAAATAGACGTGAAGATATTAAAGAGCAGCGGTATACTGGAGGAGATATCTGCCCTTGCTGCGGACAGCAATTGCCTCCTGAGCAGATAGAAAAGGCTGTAGCAGAGTTCAACCGCAAAAAATCAGAGCAGCTGGAAGAGATAACTGCCGAAGCACGAGCGTCCTGCAGTAAGGAGCTGATTGCCGCAGAGCAGCAGAAGCACTCCAAACTGAAAGAAGATATCGAGCGCCTTAACGTTGAATATAACGACGTTGTCAAAGAAATCGAAGCTCTTGGCGTTGCTCCTAACGGTAATTTTGAAGATACCGAGGAATTCCGCAATCTTCAAAACGCATTCATCTCCGTAAAAGGCTCTATGAAAGCCGCAAAACCTGTCGAGATGATTGCAGCGCTGACAGAGGAGTATAACGAAAATAGTTCCAAGCTTCAGGAGATACGCAGACAGTTGGCTGCGCATGAAGCCGCCGAATCCCGCAGAAAAAGGATCGCAGAGCTTGAAGCTCAGCATACGGAGCTTGCAGCAGCCTACGCAGGATATGAAAAGGGCGAGTATCTCTGTGAGCAGTTTATCAGAGCGAAGGTATCGCTGCTTGACGAGCGCATAAACAATAGATTCCGCACTCTGAAATTCAAGTTGTTCCACGAACAACAGAACGGCGGACTGCAGGAGATATGCAAGGTACTCATTCCGTGCGAAAGTGGTCTGGTGGAGTATGATAAGGCCAATAACGCCGCCAAGATAAACGCAGGCCTTGAGATAATCGATGCGCTTTCAGAGTATTTCGGGGTATCCCTCCCTGTATTTGTAGACAATGCGGAAAGTGTAACATCTCTCAACTCCATTAACGGCCAGTGTGTAAGGCTTGTAGTATCGGAGGCGGACAAGCAGCTCCGGATAGAATATGAAACATGAAATATTCACGGTGCAGGCGACAAAATGTAAACGCTGCGGAGGGATACTCCTCTCCGAGTATGGGCTGAAACATGGGATGGGTCACACCTGCAAGAAGAAATACGACGAGGAGCATGCTCCTATCGATGAAGATCAGCTGACATTTTTTGATGATAATAAGGAGGACAATCATTATGGCAAATCAGCTTCAGGAAATTAAAAAAGAGGTCTTTGACGTTGTTGAATCAACTGTAAAGAATTATGTTAGTAAGGGGAGAATAGCACTCCCTGTGAACTATTCTCCTGAGAATGCGATGAAAGCTGCCTGGCTCATGCTTCAGGAGTGCACCGACAGTAACCGCCGCCCTGTGCTTGAGAGCTGCACCAGAAACAGCGTTATCAATGCTCTGCAGGATATGCTATATCAGGGACTTAATCCCAGTAAGAAACAGTGCTACTTTATAGCATACGGCGATAAGCTTGTGCTTCAGCGCTCGTATTTCGGCTCTATGCACGTAGCTCGTATGGTAGACCCGTCAATTACTGATATATGCTATGATGCGGTGTACGAGGGCGACGAGTTCGAGTATGCCAAAGTGCGCGGCAGAACTGTTATCGTTTCTCACAGGCAGAAGCTTACCAACATTGACAAGGATAAGATAATCGCCGCTTATTGCTCTGTATTCCGCGGGGATACCGAGGATACCACCATAATGACTATGGAGGAGATAAAGGCGGCGTGGCGCAAGTCGAAGATGAGTCCCATTGAAGCAAACGGCAACATCAAGAAAAACAGCACGCACGATCAGTATACCAAAGATATGGCAATAAAGACGGTTGTTAATCACGCATGCAAGTATATCATCAACAGCTCTGATGATAGCACGCTTCTTATGGAGTCCGCCAAGAATACATATGATGATACTCAGGATAAAGCAGATATAATTGAGGCTGAGATCGCCGCAAATGCCAATGCAGTCGAGGTGGATTTTACCGAGCCGTTGACTGTAGATACTTCCACAGGAGAGGTCATTGACACTTCGGTTTCAGAGCCTGAGGACATTGATTTCTGATATGGATATCAAAATATTGGGCAGCTCCAGCAAGGGCAATTGTTATTTTGTATCAGACGGCGCAACAAAGCTCCTGCTGGATTGCGGGCTGCCGATAAAAGAGATATTGAAAGGGATAGATTTTGCCCCACAGTTTGTGACGGCCTGTTTGGTCACGCATTCACATGGTGATCACGTGAAATCTGCAAATAAGCTTGCTCAGCTGTATGGGGTGAGGGTGTATGCAAGTAAGGGATGCATTGATGCAGCTTTGCTGAAATGCGCCTGTATCGTTAAAAGCATGGAACAGTTTTCAGTAGGTAGCTGGACTATACTTCCTTTTGATGTTCAACACGATGCCCCGGAGCCGCTCGGTTTTCTGCTGAGATCATCGGTTTCCGGAGAGAAACTTCTCTACTTCACCGATACATATTATCTGAAATATCGGTTTAAAGGAGTAACACATATACTCTGTGAGGCGAATTACAGTCTCGACATAATACAAGGAAAGGTCGATAGCGGTGCTATTCCTAAATCGCTAGGCGACAGAATAATCGGCTCTCACATGAGCATAGACCATCTTGTGGATATGCTGAAGGCTAACAATCTATCGCGGCTGTGCAGGATATATCTGTGTCATTTATCGGACAGTAACAGCAACGCAGACGAATTTAAGCGGCGTGTTCAGGAAGCGACTGGTGCGGAGGTGGTCGTATGCTAAAATACACACTCCCCGAGATACCGCCCAGCAATAACAAGTTTATCGGGCGGAATGCCCGGTGGGAATATCAGCAGGAGAAAAAGCGGTGGGCGCAGATGATACAGTTCATTTGTCGCCCGAAGCCGCCACAGCCTATACCGAAAGCAACGGTGCGGCTGATATATCACTTCACAAACAGGATCCGCAGAGACCCCGACAACTATTCCGGCAAGATGATACTTGACGGGCTTGTAAGAGCAGGCATAATCTCGGACGATAGTTTTTAC
>JAFSHE010000203.1 GCA_017440445.1 Oscillospiraceae bacterium
AGATGGATGTACGATGTCCGTCATGCTCTGACTGCCATCCTCATTCATGATATTGAAGCGTGTTTTAATAAGCTCAGCCATGCTGCGGAATTCCTCTGTGTCAAAGCTGTCATGCTTCGCAAGATATTCCAGCATTGCAGTCTGCACAAGCATCCAGGCGTTACGGCAGCATTTTGCGGACAAGCCGTTTTCTTTCATATAGTCAACATAGTCAAAATACTCTGCCATGTCCATATCAGTGAGATCATAGCCTGTTTTTGCAATGTTCTCCTCGTTGTAGAAGTGCACCTCTCCATCAACAGCCACAGGTATACACCAGACCTCTCCGTCCTCGGTGATGCAGGCTTCCTTAAGATATGGGAACAGGCTGTCCAGATATTCTCCCACGCCCTCCACATCATTAAGCGGATAGAAGCTGCCCTTGTCCCTAAGACTTCCGCCGATGCTGTCACGGGAATTGACATAGCACACATCATAGTCCCTGTCCTGAGAAAGCACCTTTAACGCAAGCTCCTCGGCATCGGGAATGGACTGTAGTATATTATATCCGCAGCTGAACGGCTCGTAGCCATAGGCATATTCAGAACACAGCAGCTTTATCTGCTGATTGCCCTTGTAATAGACGGAGAGCCTCAGCCTCTCCAACACCCATGACTCACTGTTCCTTATCCAGCAGTAGTCGCCTGCGGTCTTTATCTCTCTGAAGCTGCTGCCGATAAACACATTCGGGAATATCTCCGCCGCTGAGTCGTCAGAAGCGTTTCCCGCAAGCAGCATATCATGTGAGCGGTTTGAGGACTGGGTAACATAGCTGCCGTCACCGAAAGCCGCCAGTCCCTTTATTTTACCAAGCTGAGCCGTATAAACAGGCTCGGAAAGCTCACCACCGCTGTATGTTCGTAAATAATATCCGTTCTCGCCGTGACAGCCGTATATCACAAGCTTATCCCCTGCGGAATCCGCCTCAAACGGAAAGTCTGTCACTATCTCGCTTATCTCTCCATCTGCATAGGAATATATTGCTGTACCGCCGTATTCCACTTCCTCCGCTGCACTCGCAACGCTTCTCATACCTGCCCACATATATCCACATTTCAGCGCTGATTTTGAGTTGTCATAGCCCACTGCGATAAGCTCATCCCCCACAAAGGATATCCCATGGATATCGCTCAGCTGCGGAATGTGACAGAAAACAGAAGCCGCTCCTGTGGATATCTCCATCTTATCCACGAAAACACCCGAGCCGTAGCCCTCATTATAGCCTGTATACGCTATGTAAAGGCTGCCGTTCGCATATATGATATCCTTTGCGCCATTATACGGGAACTCGGTTTCTGAAAGCATAACGCCGTTCTCGTCATAATGTCGCAGCATAAGCTGCTCCGTCCCGCTGACAGTGAACAGCTCGCCGTTGTCTGTACCACAGAACATCCGCAGCTCCATATAATCCTCATTCTCATACAGCAGATGTGCTGCAGGCTGTTCCTCTTGCTGTGCCTGTGATGTGGTCTCGTTGCCGCTTTGCTCTGTGCTGTTACCACAGCCTGATATCGGCATTACCACCGCAAGGAAGCAACTGACGATATGCTTTTTCATAGTATGTATACCTCCTCACTGGTCATGCTGTCATCGTTATATCGCATCTCTATAAGTATCGCTGAGCCCTCGGAAAGATTTGTCTTTACAGTATATACCCTGCTTCCATCAGTGAATACCGAGGAATAATAGCCGACATCTCCGCCGCCCGACAGTACGATCTGATCGCCAAGCGTGCGCAACGGCGATCTGTAATAGCTCCAGAATTTTGTTACCTTGTCACGCGGATACTCAGGGTGAGTTACAAATGTATCAATAAACATACTGTATATATCGCCGTCAACCTTTGCATAGCCGTAGCAGAATTCCTGAGGTCCCTGCAGTCTGCGCTCCTTGCCTGTTTCAAGGTCAAGCTCCATCAGGTCACCGCTTGCATAATATGCTTTTCCGTCGTCTACCATAAAGCAGCATATATTCGGCTCCTTGGTAAATGATATACGTTCTTCCGTTTCAGGGTCGTAAAATGCCGAATAAAGTTCGTTGTCTATGACTACCTGATACCTTCCGCAGAAGCCAACAAGATGTGTACCGAGATCGGTCACATTTTTTCCGTCAAGACCGTAGCTATAGCTCTCGTAATGCAGAACATTATCCTCAGTGCGATACTCAATGGTGTAATACAGCACACCATCAGCAAGGATAAGGCTTGCCGCATCTGCGTCAAGTATCAGCTCCGTTTCACCCGAATCGGGGTCGATGCGGTAGATATCGCCCTTATGGTCATCGCCTATCATGTGATATACAGGCTCGGCACTGTCGATAAGGCAGTACAACTCACCTTCCCATATATTCATTCCCCAAACCGTTTTATCGATCAGTATACCATCATCCTTGCCGTCAACAAATCTGTGAAGCTTATTGTCATAACCGACAGCAGTGATGTAGGTGCATCCACGCTCTTTATCAACGCACACTATGCTGTTATGCGACCATGCACCAAGGTTTGAGCCTATATTCCCAAGCTTCGGCGTTTCTCCCATCTCAGACTGGTCAAAGCCTTTAAAAGTCACCTCGGGCGGCTCAGATGGCAGAAGCGGGCTTTCTTCGATCTCAGGCTCAGGGAGAGTTGCACGGGTGCGGGCTGTTGTGCCGTAATACGGCAGGTCGCTGTCCACAGAAGAGGTCGTTGCCATGCTGTTCTCCGATATATTTTCTGACGGCTCTGAGCAGCCTGTCAGCATGAATATTCCCGCCAGCAGCAGATATAAGGCTTTTCTCATAACAGAGTTCTCTCCTCGCATGTTTTTGTATCACTGTCAAACAGCAGCTCCTTAATGACCGCGGTGCTTGTAAAGTCATTGGCTTCCACCACATATATCCTGCTTCCATCCGTAAGCATGGAGCCGTAAAAACCTCCGTAGCCGCCCTTTCCGAGTGCTGCGTCCCGTTTTCTTCGTACAGGAGATTCATAGCAGGTCCAGTATTTTGTGGTCTTTTCTCTGGGATATTCGATGTGGGTGACAAAAACATTCTCCGCTGCGCTGTAAACGTCATCGCCCATTTTTACATATCCCCAGCCGCCGTCATACGGAGGATTGATCTCCCGCTCCCTGCCTGTAGCAAGATCAAGCTCCATTACACCGCCATAGTAAGCCTTTCCGTTATCGGAAAGCATAAAGGAATAGCAGGCCCTTTCTTCTGTAAAGGGAATAAGCTCCTTTGTAACAGGGTCGTAGAACTTTGCGTAATAGCAGAACGGGTTATCAGTCACCACCATATATTTTCCGCAGAAACCCAGCAGCCGCATATCAAAGCTGTCCGTAACAGCTCCGTCAAGGGTACAGCGATAGGTACGATACAGTGCAGAGCCATCAGCGGAAAGCTCTTTCTGTACATAGTACAGAACTCCGTTCGCAATAACAAGGTCTACGGCATCCGTACTGATAATAAGCTCCATCTCCCCCGTTGCGGGGTCTATACGGTAAACATCACCTGCATATCCGTGCCACCTGTGCATCATCTGAAACACCTTATTATCGCTGTCCATAATACAATACAGCATGCCATCCCATATATTCAACGCCCATGCGGTACAGTCGGCAAGTACTCCCGAATCCTTGCCATCAATGAATTTGTGAAGCTTGTTATCATAGCCAACAGCAGTGATGTAAGCGCATCCACGCTCATAATCGGGGCACACTATGCCGCTGTACACTCTGTTGCATATATTTGAGGCGATATTCCCAAGCTTTGGAGTTTCACCGATCTCAGACAGGTCAAAGCCTGTAAAGGTTACCTCGGGCGGCTCAGGCGAAACGAGCGGGCTTTCTTCGATCTCAGGCTCGGGGAGCGTTGCACGGGTGCGGGCTGTTGTGCCGTAATACGGCAGATCGCTGTCAGTTACACCAGAAGTCACCTCACTATACTCTGACACTTTTTCTGACGGCTCTGAGCAGCCTGTCAGCATAAGCACTGATAATATCAATGCGAACATTCTTTTTATATCCATAGCTACCTCGCTTGATAAAAGTCTTTACTTCTATATCCCATTACTAACTAAAACGTGACAAAAAACGGCTGAGAAATTTTCATCAGCCGTTTATGTCATTATAAAAATACCTCTATTGAATGTATGTACCGCTCGATTTTTTCCTTACCCTGCATTGACAGCGTGAAGATATAACCATCCTGTTCCCAGTAACATATCTGCACATCACCCATCTGATGCATGTAGATACCGTTTCTGTCAGAAACAAGCTCGCTGTATCTGGTATTGATGATATTGTATGCATTCGGTATGCTCTGCGTGAGTGTCAGTGTCATTCCGCAGCAATCATAGTTACTGATGACCTGATATATCTCCGACTTGTCGTAAAAAAGCTGTCTTCCGATATACTTACAGCCCGTTGACTTAGGCAGCCAGTAGAAATCCGTCACGCAGCTGCGCTCACCATAGGAATTGGGTGCAAGCACGGAATATCCGTCGTAGTCTGTACGTATCATCCTGCGTATGACCGATACAGCCGTACACGCTGTCAGAGCTATTGCAGCAATGAGTATCAGTACCAGTATCGCCCTCGGCATACGTCTGAGAGATACTTTGGGAGCTTTCTCCGTACAGCGGCACATGGAGCGTCTCTTCAGCCTGTATCTCAGAGAAAAACGGTGCTCATCTGACGGGATGGATAAAGTACGCTCGGACAGAGTATCTGCAAGCGCTATGCGCAGAAGCTCATCATCCATTACCGACACCCCTTTCCCTCAGCCGCTTTATCAGCTTCATTCTTGCTCTGTGTATCTGCTGCCTTGCATTTTCGGGAGATAATCCAAGAAGCTCAGCTACCTCGCGTGGCTTGTATCCCTTTACGATATGCAGATACAGCAGCTCATAATCATGGTCGGAAAGCTGACGCATCGCCGCCGCTATCTCTGCGACACCTGCACTTATCTGAGCCTGCCGCTCGATATCGACACCGCTGTCAAGATCGTAAAACTCGTCGATGTCACACTCAGCACGCTTTGTCCGCTTATTATACAAAGCAAAAGCTGAATTTCTTGACGTTACGATCAGATATAGCTTCAATTCGTGACAGGAAAATGTGCGAAGTCTGTCAATATTTTTTATAACACGCAGAAAGGCATCATGCACCGCATCCTCTGCGTCTGCTTTGTTTTTAAACACAGAATATGCAGCTGCATACATCTCTCGCTCATAGTCGTTGTATAAGCTCTCAACAAAGCTCTTGTCAGCCGCTGTTGACAGCATTGACAGATAAGCTGACAGCATCCTATCACCGCCC
>JAFSHE010000204.1 GCA_017440445.1 Oscillospiraceae bacterium
AATACGACCTCCACATTGTCGAACTCCGCAAGAGTTTCTTCAAGTATCGGTTTAAGCCCTGTATCTATCTCTACTGCAACTACCTTATCGCAGCGTTTTGCAAGCTCCTGTGTGAGTACGCCTACACCAGTTCCTATTTCAAGTGCGCATACGCCGCTTTTGCAGCCGCCCATCTCTGCGATCTTCGGGCATATCGACGGGTTTATCAGAAAGTTCTGTCCCAGTGATTTTGTGAATGAAAATCCGTGTCGCTCAAAAAGATCTTTGATAACACCGATGTTGGTAAGCTGCATGTATCAATACCCCTCGCTGCCTGCGAGACTGTCGTCGTTTTCTATCCAGTCGTTTACAACAAGCGTTTTATATTCGTTTTTATCTGTGCGGATAACAACATGGTCGATACCTGCGTTGATTATCTGGCGCTTGCACATGGAGCAAGGCTCCACATCTCCGAAAAGCTCGCCCGTTTTGGCGTCAAGACAGGCAAGATACAGCGCAGAGCCTATCATACTGGTGCGAGGCGCACTGATGATGCAGTTTGCCTCCGCATGAACAGAACGGCAAAGCTCATATCTCTGACCTTTGGGTACGTTCAGGTTTTCTCTGGTGCAGCTGCCTATATCCGAGCAGTTGACTCTGCCCCTGGGCGCACCATTGTAGCCTGTTGCGATTATCTCGTCATTCTTAACGATGATGGCGCCGAAATTACGGCGCAGACAGGTGCCTCTTTCAGCAACTGTCTGAGAAATATCAAGGTAGTAGTTGATCTTGTCACGTCTTTCCATGATGTTGACCGCCTTTCACAGCCGCACCGCTGAAATTAACGATGCTTTTTCTTCATCTGTCTGTTGATAAAGCCCTTGTCCTGTACGGGCTTGGGAATAAGGGGCGCATAGCCGGGACGTTCAACCCTTTCTTCCTCGGGGATCTCAGGGAGTATACCGTCAAAAGCGTTGAGATAGGTCTTTGCTATATGACGCTGCTTGTGAAGAGTGTGTGTAGCGTCACAATATTCTATGACCTTTGTAAAAAGCTCACGAGCTTCATCTTCGTTTCCGAGGTTTGTATGCAACTCTCCCAGAACACATCTGTACTGAGTTGCTTCGGCCTCATCGCCCTTTTCAGTAGCCTTGTCGATAGCTTTGTTAAGCATTTCAATTGCCTTATCATACTTTTCAGCGTCAATATACTTGAGCGCAGCGTCAAATTCAATAGCCATAATTTGTATTCCTTTCAAAAATCCTATATATTTCTATTGTACCACAACTATACTGTTTTGTCAAAACATTTTTATATTTTCCCGAAAAAGACTGTTTTATATTTTCTATCTGTTTTTTTTACGGCGGTATATGACAATTAATATTACCGTTTTATGGTAATATAATCATACACAAAATAAGGGGAATATCGGCACAGCCGTACAGAAAGGAAGTATAAACATGACAGAAAAAACTATCAGGAGGGAAACTGTTTTTTCAAGGATATGGGAGTTTTGCCGTGAAAGTGCAGTGTGGGCGGTGGGGGGCTTCGCACTGGAATTAGCTTCTGACGGAGTATCCGCAGCGGTCGGAGGGGCGGCGCTTGCAGCAGGACTTTCAGGAAAGCAGAGGATGTTTGCTCTTGGCGGAAGTGTTTTCGGCGCACTGCTTCATGGAATTCCTATGGGGCTAAACAGGCTTGCAGCTTTGGGAATAGTGTTAGCGGCACAGATAATTCCCGAGGTCAGAAACCTTATCGGGGGAGCGGTGATACGCTTTTTTGCGGCGTCACTGGCCGTGATGTTTTCACGGATCGCAGATGCATCAGAGCCATCACAGTTACTTACTGCGATAATAGCGGCCTTCACTGCGGGTGCATTTGCGGCATGTCTGTACATGCTTCTCGGTACGATAGAGCTTCGTGGCTTTGATATATCAGAACCAAGGGATTGTACTCTGTCTGCGGTGGTGTGCGGACTTGTATTTATGTCGCTGGCAGGACTTGACTATCCTTTCATCAATTTCGGGAGGCTTGCTGCGGGGATGATGGTGCTTATGCTGACTGCACGCAGGGGGCTTACCCCGGCGGCAATTGCAGGCATCCCCGCTGTATTCGGCATGTGCGCCGCAGACCCTGATACGGGCAGAGGTGCGGCGGCAGTGGTGCTGGCTGCGGTGCTGAGCGCATGCTTCACAAAATACGGAAAGCTCACCCGTGCGATAGGATTTCTGTTCTTCGGATGTATAGGTGTGCTGCTCTGTGGTGCGGATGGCGATACATGGCAGCTTTTCTCGGAGATGGTGATAGCGGGAATTGCTTTCGTGCTGCTTCCTGTTGAGCGGATAGGCGCAGCAGAGTCGGAATTCTCCGACAGCACCGTTGCCATGATGCTGCGTGAACGCCTGTGCTTTGCAGCGGATGCCATCTCAGGGGTAAGCAACGGACTTAATGCCGCTGCGGATACTCTTGAGCGCCGATACAGCACCACATTGGAGCAGGTGGGAGAGGACGCCGCAGAGAAAGCTTGCCGCAATTGCCCTAACAGTATGGTCTGCTGGGGTCAGAAATATGAGCTTTTTAAGGCAGAGTTCAACCGACTTGTAAAGCTCGTGCGGGCAGGAAACGAGCTTTCCGAGCAGTCGCTTTCACCGCTTGCAGCGGAGGAATGTATAGGAAAGTCCGCAGTGATACGCTCTGTAAATTCTGCGTATTCGAGGTATCTTTCCGCTGCTGCGGATGACAGGCGGATAAGGGAGCTTCGCCGTATCTACACCGAGCAGCTTGCTTCGGTACATGACATCCTGGAGGATATGGGATACTCCGCAGGAAAGAGCGGTACTAAAAACAGGACAGCCGAAAAACGTGCGGAGAAAGCTCTTTCCGATTGCGGACTGAAAGAACCTACTGTATTCGTGTCGCAGGATAAGCGGGGCAGGCTTCAGCTAGAGGCATACGGCAACGGCGAGCTTCGCACTGAGCGGGAATATCTCGGCGAGCTGCTTATAAATGCTCTCGGACGGGAGATGGAGCTTCCCGAGGTCAGCGGTTCAGGCGGCAGAGTACGTGTCACCACGATAGAGCGCACGCAGTTTTCTGCGGAGATAGGAGTGTTTCAGCTAAGCAAGGGCAAAAACAGGATATGCGGCGATTGCTACGATAGCTTCACAGACCCGCAGG
>JAFSHE010000205.1 GCA_017440445.1 Oscillospiraceae bacterium
ATCGTGGGCAAGCCTATGGCTATGCTGCTTCTGCATGAGAACGGCACTGTAACCGTGTGCCATTCCCGCACAAAGGATCTGAAAGAAGTTTGCCGCCGCGCGGATATTCTGGTTGCGGCAGTAGGCAGAGCAGGCTTTGTTACCGCTGATAAGGTTAAGGACGGCGCTGTTGTTATAGATGTAGGAATCAACCGCAACGCAGACGGAAAGCTGTGCGGTGACGTGGCTTATGACGAGGTTGTCGAGAAGGCTTCGTTCATCACTCCCGTACCCGGCGGCGTAGGACCTATGACTATCGCAATGCTTATGAAGAACACCGTCATGGCAAAGCGTATCCAGAGCAAATGAAAAATCAGGCAAAGCCTTTCCTTAAAAATGCGCTGATACTTACCGCTGCGTTGGTACTTATCGTGGTATGTATGCGTGAGTGGGGTGCCGCTCAGATACTTATTGTGGTGCTTGTGGCGGCGCTTGCGGGCGCACAGTGGGCGCTGTGGGTGTATATGAGGAAAACTAAATGACAAGTGATGTTGTACGTCATTATGACGGACTTATCGAGCAGGATAACGACCCTTTCCGTGACCCTCCTGTTTTACAGGAATACATGGATAAATGGGACGGCGCGGACTTTTTGAATGCGCTGTCGTTGAATGGCAATGAAGCAGTGCTCGAAATTGGCATAGGCACAGGCAGGATCGCGGCAAAGACCGCGCCTCTTTGCGGTGAGCTTTGGGGTATCGACATATCGCCTAAAACTATCGAAAGAGCGGAGGAAAATCTTGCAAAGCACAAAAACGTGAAGCTGGTCTGCGGCGATATGCTGACATTTCCTTTTGAAAGAAGCTTTGATGTGGTTTATTCCTCGCTTACCTTTATGCATTTTAAGGACAAGCAGGCTGCGGTCGCAAAGGCGGCTTGTCTGCTGAAAACAGGCGGACGCTTTGTGTTGTCTTTGGACAAAAATCAGTCGAAATTTATAGATATGGGAAACTACAAGTTGGAAGTGTATCCCGACAATCCCGAGGAGATGACCTTGTGCGCTTCGCGTGCGGGGCTTGACCTGATATCAAGGTGCGAAACGGAATTTGCGCACATTCTGGTTTTTAAAAAAGAGCTTTGACCCGAAAAGCTATCGGGGCGGAAATTCACCCTGATAGAGTGGTTTCTGCCCCGTTGTTTATCTGTTAAAGCCCGAAGCTTACCGACAGTGCGTCGTTCACCTGTGACATGGCGGAGCTGTCAAGCTCTCCCATGCGCTCCTTGAGCCGTCTTTTGTCCAATGTACGAACCTGCTCCAGCAGGACGACCGAGTCCTTTGCAAGTCCGCAGGAGGCGGCATTCAGCTCGATATGTGTCGGCAGCTTGTTCTTTTCCTTTTGACTTGTTATTGCGGCGGCTATAACGGTGGGACTGTGCTTGTTGCCGATGTCGTTCTGTACTATCAGTACAGGTCTTATCCCGCCCTGCTCAGAGCCTACAACGGGACTGAGGTCCGCATAGTATATCTCCCCGCGTTTTACTAACATTTTGTGATCATTCCTTTCTGGTTATTCCCGATCCTCGCGATCTCCGTCGTGAATATTATTGCCCCGAGTGACAAAGTTATTCAGCGTGGATAGTGATGATCATTACATTTTATTCCGTCGGGACAATTCTTGTTAATTTCCCGCCGAAAAGGAGTTTTTTATGCCCGAATTGACATGGGACAGGCTGCTGTCATCAAAAAGAAGCAGGGAAAATGTCCGCAAAAATCCGAATGATGTTCGCTCGGAGTTCCGCAAGGATTATCACAGGATAATCGGCAGTGCGTCTTTTCGCAGGCTTCAGGATAAAACACAGGTTTTCCCGCTTGACAGAGGCGATTTTGTGCGCACGCGGCTTACTCATTCGTTGGAGGTGTCCTCGTTTGCGGAGTCGATATGCGACACTGCGTTCATGCGGCTGAGCAGCGAGGGACATACCGAGATAACCTCAGAGGTGCGCGAGGCTTGCTGCGATATACTCAGATGTGCGGGACTTGTGCATGACATCGGAAATCCGCCGTTTGGACATTTCGGTGAATATACGATACGCGAATGGTTCGGGCTGCATTTGTCGGCGCTGGACTTCTGCGGAGAGCCTGTAAATGCGTTGCTGTCAGAGCAGATGAAGCACGATCTGCTGAATTTCGAGGGTAACGCACAGGCACTGAGGGTGCTGACAAAGCTGCACTATCTTGTAGATGAGCATGGAATGAATCTGACCTATGCACTGCTGAATACAATAATCAAGTATCCCGTCACATCGCTCGGAATAAATAAAAAAAGCGGCGATATCAAGGATAAAAAGATGGGCTACTACTGCACGGAGCAGCGGTTGTATGATGAAATTTCAGAAGCAACGGGCGCAGTAGGCTGTCGATATCCGTTGACATTTTTGTTGGAGGCGGCAGATGATATCGCATACAAAACGGCGGATATTGAGGACACTGTCAAAAAGGGAATGATAAGCTGCACACAGCTTATGTCGGAGCTTCGCGGCTATGCGGCGCGCTGTGATGACGCGGCTCAGAAAAGGACCTTGGAGTCTTCTGCGGAGCGTCTTGAAAAGTGTCTTGAAAGGGCGGTTGCAAACCGTATGCCCGACCCTGAACAAAACGCCGTGCAGAACTGGATGATACGAATGCAGGGAGTAATGATTTATTCCGCGTCAGACACATTTGCCGATAACTACGATCTGATAATGCGCGGCGAGATGAAGCGTGAGCTGCTTGCGGCGTCACCTGCATGGGGATTGAGCGAAGCGCTCAGCGACATCGCGTACAGGTATGCGTTTATCTCAAAGGAGATATTAAAGATAGAG
>JAFSHE010000206.1 GCA_017440445.1 Oscillospiraceae bacterium
GCGGCGGAATGATGATGCTTGTGGTGTTTACAGCATTCCTCGGGATGGGACTTAAGCCCGCTGTCGGCACGAGTACGTTTATCATGACGTTCACTGCGCTTATTGCGGCGGTGGCGCATATACTGATAAATCCCGCCATAGTTACGGAGCGCTGGGATGCGCTGCTGATATGTATCGCCACTGCAACTGTATTTTCCATCGTTTCTGCGCAGTTTGCGAATAAGGTCAGCAACCGCATCGTGGGAATAGTTACAGGCGTGGTACTGACCATCCTCGGAGCGGCTATGATAATACTGAACTACCGTGAATTCTTTATCGACAGCGGACTTCTGCTTGAAACTGTTGTCTGCTTCGGGAAGTATCTGCTGTTTATCATCCCTGCGGCAATTATTCTTCTGTCGGTAAAGCTGATATTCAAGCCTGACAGAACACTGTTCAGAAAGTTGCTGCACGGCGCTGCATTCCTTTCTCCCGTGGTCATCATGTACCTGACAGCTGACTGGATGGCTGCGGCACTGGCTCTGGCGCTTTTTGCGGCGATAGTATATCCTATCCTAGCGCTTGCCGAGAAGCTCAAGGGATTCTCCGAGCTTCTAACCGAGAAGAAGCAGGGCGAGATAAAAAAGAGCCTGCTGCTGATGTTCATTTCCGCAGCGGTGATAGTCGCTTTATTCTGGGGGATTTTCGGGCAGAGATACATCGCTGTTGCGGGAATACTTATGTGGGGCTTCGGCGACGCTGCCGCTGCGCTCATCGGAAAGCGCTTCGGAAAGCATAAGGTGGCGCTCAGGTTTGCAGATCACGAAAAGACATGGGAAGGCTCCTGCGGAATGTTCGCTGTGTCCTCGGCAGTTGGCATAGCGGTACTTCTGGTATTCTCGGGTGCTGCGTGGTATTATTGTATCCCTGCGGCGATAGTGACCTCTGTTTTCGGAGCATACACCGAGCTTGTCAGCAAGGGCGGAAACGATACGGTGTCAGTTCCTGCCGTAAATTGTGCGGTACTTCTTATCCTGCATCTTATTTTTATCCGCTGAATTGCTGTTTTCGGAGATTTGCGGTCAATATTTTGAATTTACCGCTTGACACAGCCGCGTTTTAGTTGTACAATAGAAACAGTGAGTTTTTTACAGATATAAAGGAGAAAATATAAAATGGCTGAACAGAAAAGATTACTTCTGATATACCCCGACTTCCTTGAGGAGGATAAATACAATAAAAACAAGCTGGGCAATTACAGCGAGGGACTTGCTTCCATCTCTGCGGTGCTTAAGCAGGGCGGACATGATGTACAGCTGTATCATCAGCTCTACATGCCTGAAAAGGACGAGTTCATTGAAAAGGTAAAGAGCTTTGCTCCCGACCTTATCGGCTTTACTGCGAGAACCACAGCTATTCCTTTCATCACTGAGATGGCAGGCTGGCTGGATGACGAGCTGCCCGATATCCCTGTTACCATCGGCGGTTATCACGCTATCCTTGTTCCTGACGAGTGCATAAAGATACGTGGTATCGACATCGTTACAGTGGGCGAGGGCGAGTATCCTCTGCTTGAGCTGATGGACAGCATGCGTGACGGTATCGAAAGAACAGATATCGAGAGCCTGTATTTCAAGAAGCCTGACGGAGAGATAATAAAGAATCCCGTTCGTCCCCTTATCGAGGACCTGGATTCTCTGCCTTTCCCTGATTTCGACCTGTTCGATTACGAGAACCTTGACCGCTCCAAGAACTTTACTGCAATGGTAATGCTGTCAAGAGGATGTATATTCAGCTGTACCTACTGCGGAAACTCCCAGTTCAGAAATATCTACCCCAACAGAGGAAAGTACTGCCGTTTCAGAAGCCCCGAAAAGGCTATCGAGCTGCTGGAGCTGCTGCTGAAGAAGTATCCCTTCATCAAGTATATCGAGTTCCGTGACGCTATTTTCAACATGTACAAGGATTGGTTCTATGAGTTCATGCCCATGTACATTGAGAAGATACACCTGCCCTTCAACTGCAATCTGCGTTTCGACCTGCTGGACGAGGACATGATACGCATGCTGAAGGAAGGCGGCTGCTACATGATAGATATCGGTCTTGAGAACGGTAACGAGGAGTTCAGAAAGAAGTATCTGCACCGCAATATGAACAACGAACACATGATACAGGTATCCAAGTGGTTCAGAAAGTACAAGATAACAACGCTTACCTATAACATCGTTGGTCTGCCCTACGAAACACTTGAGCTTTCGCTTGAAACTGTAAAGCTCAACGCAAAGCTGGATGTGGATAAGGTAATTCCGAACATCTTCTATCCGTACCCCATGACTATCCTTGAGCAGACTGCACGTGAGGGCGGCTTCCTTGACCCCTCCGTTGACCCTAACGACCCTGTTCAGCTCCGCATGCCGCAGTATCCTAAGTACGATATCCTGTACATGGCATTCAACTTCAACAAGCTTGTAAAGAAGTACAGAGCTATCTATGCGCTCCCCGAGGAGAAGGCTAAGAAGGCTGAAGCAAAGCTGGATAAGAAGATTACAGGCAAGCATTATCCCAGAAAGTTCCTCTATAAGACCGCAAAGTTCAAGGAGGACGCATTCATCTGGGCTAAAAAGACC
>JAFSHE010000207.1 GCA_017440445.1 Oscillospiraceae bacterium
AACGAATTTGCGCTGGGCATGGGTCCTGTAATAGTTCGTTGGCAAGGCAAGGAAACTGCCTATGTTATAAGACTTCTGCCTATTGGCGGTGCTGTTACAATGGAGGGTGAAAGCGAGGACAGCGATAATCCCCGTGCATTTCAGAAGAAGCCAGTCTGGCAGAGGATGATAGTAATTCTTGCAGGCGCAACAATGAACCTTATTCTCGGTTTTTTCGTTGTAATGATATCTTTGGGACTGACTGAAAATATTGCGTCAACTACGATAAGCGGTTTCCGTGAGCAGTCTGTAAGCAGCGTACAGCTGCAAGAGGGTGACAGGATAAAGTCGATAAACGGACTTCCTATTTTCACATCTACTGATATTATCTACAAAATACAAAGCAGTACAGACAGAAATGAGGCAGGAAATCTTATTTATGATTTCATTGTACTCAGAAACGGCGAGACTGTCACACTGAATGATGTAGAGCTTACATCGAAGGTCGATGAGAATGGAAAAAGCTCGGTTTATTTTGATTTTTACGTTTTGCCGCTTGAGAAGAACTTCATAAACCTTGTCTCAGAGAGCTTTATGGAATCGCTTTCAACGGGACGTCTTGTGATCATGTCGTTGATAGATATGCTTGCGGGACGGTATAATATTAATGACTTATCAGGTCCTGTTGGTGTCGTAACTGTTGTTGCACAGAGTGTTTCCTACGATATTACAGATTTCCTACGTATAGTATCACTTATCACTATCAATCTGGGCGTTTTTAATCTGCTGCCAATTCCCGCATTGGACGGAAGCCGTTTCCTTTTCCTTGTGATAGAGGCTATTCGCCGCAAGCCATTGAAGCCTGAGGTTGAGGGAATGATCCATCTTGCAGGTTTTGGTGTGCTGTTTTTGCTGCTTATAGTAGTAACCTTTAATGATATTGTTCGTCTTGTAACAGGCGGTTTCGGAGGATAGAAATGAGTAAAAAGAAGGTCTCTCTCGCAGGGCTGACGCTCGGCGGAGAGAAGATATATATTCAGTCGATGCTGAATATACCCGCAAGTGATGTTGAGGGAAGCGTTGCGCAGGCAGTCGCTCTTGAAAAAGCCGGATGCGAGATAATCCGTGCTGCTGTGCCGACCTTGGATGACGTAAGACTTGTTCCTGCTATAAAAAAGGCGGTTAATATTCCGCTTGTTGCGGATATCCATTTCGATTATAAAATAGCGCTTGCATGTGTCGAGGCTGGTATAGATAAAGTGCGGATAAATCCGGGAAACATCGGCTCGGCGGACAAGGTGAGAGCGGTTGCGGACGCATGCAGGGAGCGTGGTATTCCAATCAGAATAGGTGTAAACAGCGGTTCTCTTGAAAAGGAGTTACTTGAAAAATACGGTTCTCCAACGGCAGAGGCTCTGGTCGAAAGCGCAGAGCGGCATATCGGTATGCTTAATGACTGCAATTTTGATGATATTGTAGTTAGTATCAAATCCTCTGACGTTAGATTGATGATCTCCGCATATCGTCTTTTTGCTAAGAAGTTTGACTATCCGTTGCATCTTGGCGTGACCGAGGCAGGAACAGAACGAATGGGTATTATCAAATCCTCTGTCGGAATAGGCTCGCTGCTTTGCGATGGAATAGGTGATACGATTCGTGTTTCGCTTACTGCTGATCCCGTCAGAGAGGTGTATGCTGCAAAGGATATCCTCAGAGCATGCGGCATAGGCGGCGGAGTAGAGATCGTATCCTGTCCCACATGTGGACGCACTAGGATAGATCTTATCGGTCTTGCGCAGCAGGTCGAGGAGTTATGTCGTGATATGGATAAGGATATCAAGGTTGCAGTCATGGGATGTGTTGTAAACGGTCCCGGAGAGGCACGTGAGGCAGATATAGGCATTGCTGGTGGTAATGGCG